>JANTFK010000100.1 GCA_024763595.1 Bacteroidales bacterium
CCATCACTGCCATATTATCCGGATTTCCAATGCCGATACCGGTTAAATACTGAACAGCATCTTCAAGGTCATACAATTCATCTGCTCTCTTTCGAAGATTGTTGGCTCTGGCATAGCTCTTCCCATACCCTGTTGATCCCCTGTAGTTGAGATCAAAGATGGCGAATCCTTTTTTTATCAGGTACTGGCTAAGCTCATCATAGGTGGGCCTGGCCTGGCCGGTTGGCCCCCCGTGTACTCTCACAATGACAGGGGCATCGGGCCCGCCGTTTTCGGGAGAGTAAAGCAAGCCGTGAATGATGAGTCCGTCCCTTGCCGGGAAACTATGGGCTTCCGGTACAGCCATACGGCTCAGGTCCAGCCCCGCATTATTTGACCTTGTTATTCTTATAGGACCTGTTGCCCCTGCTGTCTGTGACCAGACATCGCCAGGTATGGTGGGACTGCTGATATGGGCAGTAACGGTTTTTTCATCATCCGATACCTGAAGGGAGATAACCCCCCGGGGCCAGTCCGGAACAGGAATGGTAGCCTGCCGGCTTAAGTCGAATATATGGTGCCCGGAGTAACCCTGTTCGTTCGAGACCCAGTGAAGTTTGCCGCTTTTTGTGAGCAGGATCTGTTCGATATCGGAATCATGGGTCAGCACATATTCAAAAGTTTGGTCATCCAGACTGTAGATGGCAACGCCTGTATATTCCCGGTCCTGGTTTGTGAGTAAATAAAATGCCCTGCTATCTGCCCTCCATTGTATATCAGCATAGAATGCCAGTTCACGTTCATCATTGATCCGGGTAAGTGTGGAATCGGCAATATTCAGCAGGTAAAGGTTGTTGGCATCTTCACCAATCTCTTCTGAGATAATAATATATTTGCCATCCGGAGAAAATGAGACGGGGTAATAGCCCATCTTTCCCGGGTATACGGTCCTGTCTGTTCCGTTAGCCACGTTATAGACATGTATGTCAAAGTCGGTTCCGTTCCGTTCCGTTGTGGAGTAGGTAAACAGGGTGCCGTCCCGGTTGAAGTCCCCGAAATGACGATACGCATCTGATGGTGGCAACAGTTCTGTTTCGTGTAGCCCATCCCCGGAAATAAAATAATAACCTTCCTTTTCGTCACCATCCCTGTCTGCACCGTACAGGATTCCTGAATTATCAGGTGACCACTTTATAAAAGTAACAGAATTTCCAAATGTGATCTGCAAAGGAGCGCTTAACCGGTCGGTTCTGGTTACCCAAATCTGAAAATCACTGGTTAATCTGGTTCGGTAGGCGATCATTTTTCCATCGGGCGAAAGCGATGGAGGTCTGACATATTTTACTTTAAGGAATCGGATGATATCGGGTTCCGGTGAGCCGGCGAGGGATATCTTTCTGGAAACAGGCTTTGGCACATCACCCGCAAAATTATCATGCTTTGTTCCCGGTTGGTTGCTGGTGCAGCCAGACAACAGGAACATGATCAGGATGCAATTGAAGATAGTTTTCATATGACGTAAGTATGCTGTTTAATCGCCGTTGAATACTTTGACAGCCTCATAGGTTGCTATTATGTTTTCCGGGGAGACCTCGGGAAGGATATTGTGAATGGGCGCAAATATGAATCCCCCCTCCCGGGAAAAGATCTCGCACCGCTCCAGTACATCCCTCCTTACATCTTCGGGGGTGCCGGTGGAGAGTACCGATGCGGTGTCCACACCGCCTCCCCAGAAGGTGATTTCCCGTCCGAATTCTGCCTTTAATTCCCTGGCATTCATTCCAAGGCAATTGGTTTGTACCGGGTTCAGAATATCAAAACCGGCTTCGATCAGGTCCGGAATAAACTGCCTGACGCTGCCGCAGGAGTGTACAAAGATCTTCATGTTGCTATGTTGCTTTACATAATCGCACAGCTCTTTGTACCTCGGTTTAAACAGTTTTCTGAAAGTCTCCAGGTCCATGAAGGGACCGGTGGTCATCCCCAGGTCGTCACCAAACTTGATCACATCCACCAGGTCGCCGAGGACACCGATCTTTTTCTCAAGCCCTGCCAGTTGCATTTCCATCAGTTTGTCCAGTAACCTGGCCAGGTTCTCCTGGTCGGCCAGCAGGTCCATCAGCAGGTTATCCATTCTTCTGAGGAAGAAACCGAGCTCCAGTAGTTTGCCTCCTCCCGACATGACAATGGCCCTGTCGGTTGAAGTGCGCAGTTTTTCAGCCCGCTTTCTCAATTCCCGGTCATCCATGCCGGAGTATTTGTTATGGGAGTGTTCGATCCAGTGGATGGAACGGAATGCTTCTGAGATGGTGTCCATATTCTCAGGATACCCTTTTTCCCATGGAAAGAGTACTTGGTCGAAACAGGTGCCGTTCCGGGGCATCCTGGACATGACCTCTCCATGATGATTGCGGACAAAAAACGACCCGTCCGCTGCCTCTTCAGGCCGGTACCAGTGGGGATACATCCCTGTGCTCCCGTCCCCCAGTGTAACCGGGTACCACTCCATATCTTCCAGCAGTGCCTGATTGAGGTCGATAACATCGGTTCCGGCAAAATCCATGATCTCCTCATCCACCTGTGCCAGTTGCTGGACCACATCATACACCCGGGCAGGTTTATTCAGGCCAAGCTTTTTTGTTAATTTGTTGTAGGTAATTGCAGAGATCCCGGTAACCGTTGAGGCCCCCAGGTCAACAGGGATCCGGTCCGGCTGCCTGTGTTCGATAGCGGTCAGTACGCGTTCCCTTGAATTCATATCTCCATGATGCTGTTAATCTCATCCGAAAAGCCACGTATTCTCACGGTGTTCCTGTGATGTCAGCCTTTCTCTATCCTGCCTACCAGGTCATCAAAGTATATTTTCTGTTCTGTCAGGGCCTTTACGATGTCATCGGGTACCCGGTTGTCCTCCAGCAGTAACCATCCTCTGAAATCATTGCCGGAGAGCAGGTTGAACAACTGCTGGTAGGGATAATCCTCCAGTTGAAGCTGATGGATATGCACCACATCGCCGATCCACTGACGAACCATGTTGAAGTTACCTTCCAGTCCGGGAGGGTCCAGATCGGTGGGGTTGCAGTTCCAGCACATCTTCACATTGGATTCGGTTACATGGTCGAAGATCGCTTTCATGTTGGGCAGCTTCTGTGTACCGTGTCCATGTACCTCCACCCTGATTAACAGACCCAGATCCTGCGCGTACCTTCCGACTTCGATCAGCGATGCGGCAATCTGGTTAATGGTCTTCTCCCGGGGCATTTCCGGAAGGAGTTTATTGGGTTTTACTTTGAGGCCTGAAGCCCCGATATCTTTTACCAGGTGCAGGTATGCTTTGGTCTGTTCAATGTTCTCACGGAGCTCAGCCTGGTCAGCCATATGATATTCGAAATTGGAGCCATAACCTACACAGGTAACCGTGCTGTCGGCAAATCGCTGTTTCACCTCTTCTCTTTGTGCGGCACTTAAGGAGGTCTCCACACCATGGGCATGATGTGCCCGCAGTTCAACAGCTGCCAGTCCGGCCTCTTCACAATTTGCAATCAGGGTGGGCAGGTCCCACTCGGCCCCCCACATGTAAGTCACCAGCCCGAACTGCATGGCGGGTGTCTTTGCATGGTTGGTAAGGGCACAACTTTGCGCCAGGCCACCCAGTGTAATTCCGGCAGCTCCCAGTGCGGTTTGTTTGATAAATTCTCTTCGGTTTGTCATGGGTTGATTATTTGGGTTGTAAAAGATTAAAGCATGGATAATTCCTGAATGATCTTCTGTGACCATTGATAACTGCCGGGTACCTCTCCCTGCAAATCGACCTGTGCGGGGAAGAGTAATGCGGGCAATTGATAAAGGTCTGTAATACGCAGGCAGTTCAACATCTCGATGGCCGCACCCCGCCCGTCAGGATTGCCGGGAGCATCCTGGCTTGCAGGGGGATCTTTTAAGATCACTCTTTGACAGTTGCCATCCAGCAATGCAGCATACATGGCTACGACAGTCATTTCATCTCTTGCCGCAATGCCGATCTTTTCCGGATCAACCCCGTCCAGTGTACGGCAGAACCGGATGGCGCGCAGGAGATCATATACCTGCATGGAAGCAATGGTCCTGCCGGTCCATGCCGAGGCGCGACGTATATGCCATTGCAAAGCCGGATCCCAGCCATTCTCACCCACACCCCTTACCTCAAGATAGGCGATGTTCCACTCTTCTTCCAGCCCGGAGATAAAGCTTTCAGACGCCCACCGATCTTCGTTATAATTCCGCAGTACGATCATCAGGGGTTTTTTCTCTTCCGGTTGATTTCTCCACCGTACATCAACTTTCAGGCGCCATCCCTTTTCTGACATGAAGCTATGGATGTCTGCGCCGAACCTGGCCCTGTCAAGGGTCCTGAATTCAAGCCTGGGATCGAAGGGGATGGCATCCTCCGGGAAGGCCCCGAAGGTACGGGTTTTCAGAAAGTTGATTACAGAGTCCCTGTAGGAGTCCAGCTCTGCAGTACCTGAGATCCCGGGATCTCCGTGCAGTTTGACAAATGAATCCTGGATGGTGGTTGTCCGGTCATCCGCCGGGATCCCCCCCGTATAGACCCTCAGTTCATCCCCGGTCAGCATGTTCACACTGCTTGTATCGATGTCCCCGGCTTCATCGGGTGTAACCTTTTTATCCATCAGGTGTTCCAGGAAGAAGGCATGGATAGCCTTTCGGGATATACTGTGGTAAGAGTGGCCCCCGGGCGTTTCAACAAGGCTGATATTTTCCGGGACACCATAGAGGTTATACATTTTTTTGATGTCGTTATACAATACGCGCACCGACTCAATCTGATTGAGGCCGTCGCGGTCGGCCTGTGCAATCAGCAACGGCCTTGGAGCGATCAGCGCTCCCAGATCCTGAAAATCAATCTGGTAGGTATTGATGGGCATCATACAGTCGCAGTGGCCGTCCATAGTCCGGGTACCTACCTGGGCTTTCAGGGTGCTGGCTCCGCAAACCGGGGCTACTGCCTTGATCCGGGGATCTGCTGCTGCAATGTACCAGCTCTGTGACCCGCCGCCGGAAATGCCGGTTACCCCCATTCTTTCCGCGTCCACCTCGGGTCTTTCAGCCAGGAGGTCCAGTCCGCGAATGCCGTTCCAGGCTTCCACCCCGCCCGGAGTATAACCCCGGCTGTACCACTGGAACCATCCTTTTGCATAGCAACCATGGTGGTAACCCCGTACCTCTCCCCGCTGAATGGTTTCAATGATCAGGCAAACAAACCCCAGCTCTGCCAGCTTTCTCGGATAGGCCTGGTAGTGTACTTTCTGGGAGATGGAGTGCCCGCAGACGTAAAGAATCGCCGGCCGGGGTTCCGTGATGTTATCGGGAATGTAAAGATTGGCGGGGACATATAACCCGGGCAGGGATTCGTAATAGAGTTTCTCAATGCGGAAACCTTCCTGTTGGATGGTACCGGTATATTGTACATTCAGGGGAGGCCGCCTGCCCCCGGGCGGCATATCCTGCATGCTCAGCATCTCCATCAGCTCCGTATGCCGCATGGAGCGTTGTTTTTCCCATTCAGGCAGCGATGTGATACCCGTCAGGCGGTTATCTGTTATTTCCGCTGCTGCGGTGGTGAGGTATGCACGGATATTGTTGCAGGGTTCGGGGACGGTTCTCTTTTCACTTTCACTGGTGCTGCCATTGCAGGAGAACAACAGGGAAATCATGAGAAGAGGGAAAGTGGCACGGATCGGGAGCTTTTTCATGGTCTGAATTAGAATGATGCTGACACTTTAAAAATAGAACTTAAAAATTTAAAACAGGAATATAAGGAAAATGATAATCAATGCAAATAATCCCCACCATAACCATACCGAATTATACCACCCGGCTCCCTCATCACGCATAATATTCAATTTTCGTAAATTAAACACATACTTGTCATTGATCTTTTCTGCTGGAGGGGGATCTGTCATTAGGCTGACAATAATGGTCACAACCGTACTAAAGAACCAGTTCAGGATACCCTGGTTAGGGTATGGATGAAGCCAGGACGGACAATCCGGTACAAAATGAAGAATTAATTTCAGGCCAATACCAAACGCAAGTCCTGCCAACACTCCTGCAATTGCACCTTTCGCATTGGTCCTTTTCCAGAAAATACCCAGGATAAAAATGGCAGAAAAGGGCGGGGCAAAAAAGGCATATAGGGTTTGAATATATACAAACAGACTTTCACCCAACCTCCCGATAAACTCACCCAGTATGATTGAAATAATCAGAACCACTGTTGAAATGATGATTCCGACTTTCACCAGGTGCCCACTGGAAGCATTGGGCTTTATATTGTCCTTATAGATGTCAAGGGTCAGAATCGTAGCCGTAGAATTCAGAACTGAATTAACTGTAGACTGAATAGCAGCAAACAAACCGGCCATGATCAAGCCTCTCAGACCTATCGGGACCAACATCTTGACCAGTCTGATAAAAGTCGTGTCAGTTACAGGTTTGACCTCGTTCCATGGCATCATCATGATCTCCGGATGTTTGGCAAACATGATCATCCCGGGGATGACCACAATAACCGGTATCAAAATCTGTAAATACCCCGACAGTACGACACCCATTCGGGCATGCTTCCTGTTCTTTGCTCCAAGCACACGCTGGATCATAAATTGATTCAACACATTAAACCAGATACTGATCGAAAATACCATAAAAATAAGCGATGGCCACGGCACGATATCATGACTTGCCGGCTGTATCACGGCAAGACGGTCATATTGTCCGTTATGAGAAATATGTTTTGCCGCCTCAGCAACTGCATCGGCATATACGCCGCTTTTAGCGGCATTGCGTTCAAACATAATTTTGGCCCCATCCAGAACAGAATGATGATCAGATAGCATTTGAAAACCAAGTATGGTCACAAGTAACCCTCCCACTATCATAACAATAACAGTCAGGAAGTCGGTCCAGGCAACAGATGACAATCCGCCATATATGGCCCAGATCCCGGCAAACAAACCCAGTATGACAACAGCAAATTCAAATTTTATTCCAAATAGAGCACTGAGTGCCAGTCCACCGCCATACAACACAGCAGCAAGAAATGCAATGATATTGACCAGTACAGTAATAATGGCAAAAAGCTGGCGCAAGGATTTATTAAACCGGTACTCAAGATACTCGGGCGTTGTGAAGACCTTGGTTGATAACAAAAACGGAATAAACAACCAGATCAGGAATGAGTAAGAAAAAATATTCCCCCATGAATACATGGAGACACACATACCATAGATATAGGAAGCCCCTATCATCCCGATGAAATGCTCACTGCTTATATTCGAAGCGAAAAAGGAAAAACCCACTACATACCATGGCAGTTTTTTTCCTGCCAAAAAATAATCCTCTTTATTTGTCCGCTCTTTCCTCCCGGCTAAAAATCCAACCAGGGAAAGGATCAGCAAAAAACCAATAAATGCAGTATAATCCCAAAATTCAAAATGCAGAACCTCCTTATCCATGCCGCCTTTGTTATGTGGCTGAAGTTATTTTTTGCAATGATTCTCTCATCTTACCAATCATGAAATCAATCATCTTCCAGGAAGATATCAAAGGTATTTTCAATAAAGAGGCAGGTGCACAATTTGCTTTGTATGTCTGCACACTGATGTCTACGCCCTGTTGATCGATATGGTGTGTAAACGCAAGGGCATCATCCGGCGATTTGAACACAATCGTGGTTAGATGCCGGACACCCTCCACATTATCAATAATGGTATTGAAATCACTACCCAGTTTCCTGATCTCCTTCTCGTAATAATCTCCGGTTTTCCGGGTATACTCCTTGTTGTCTTCGGCAAATGCCATGGTAATTAAATAGGCTAATGAAGCCAACTCCTCCTGTCCATTGGTAACCAGGGCGCCAAACAGGTTCAGCCGGTCCATCTCCGGGGTAGTCAACAATCTTGATGCGGGGTACTCTCCACCGGGAAAACCTTTTCCTACAACGACAAAATCGGGTTGAAGTCCATATTCCCTGAACAAAAACAATTCCGGCGACCACATGCACGATTGTATCTCGTCCACCAGAACCGGAATATCATGTGCGTGACAGATTTTGTATGCCTTTGACAAATATTCTTTAGTAAGCTTTATACCTCCGTAGTTCATCAAAATGATCTCATGAAGAAAGCCAGCCACTTTATATTTTCCGTTGTCAAATGCCTCAATTTTTTGCGTGAAGTCATCTTCGTTGTTGATCTCCACCGACTCGACCCTGAAAATTCCGTTTCGCTCCATCAAACTGTAAAACTCAGGCCACATTCCTCTCATAAACTGAGTCAGTACAGTCGTTCCATGGTAGTTTGCCTCTTTTCCCCCCTCTTGATCGGCCATAACCAGGAATACCGGGATTTTACCCGCATACATGGGAGCTTCGTAGGTTTTGTCAAGCCTGTAAAACCGTGTGAGCATCTGCTTCACAGCTGCCTCTACGGCCAGGCTGCCGGTTTCCAGGTTGATGACCCTGTTGATTACATGTGGAGCGTCCGACTGTAAGACTTTACGCAATCCTTCCGTGTCATCTTTTCCTATTCCGTTTACTGTGCGAATCAGCTCTTCTTCAAGCAAACGTGTAATGGTACCCCTTGTATTATTATGGGTAGCATTGGGTATGCCCAGTCGCTTTGCCTGTTCAATAAGCCGGTAGCCCGGAAATTGATGACCCAGTGGTGCATGGTAATGCTCACTCTTTGATACCATATATATCCTTCCATCTTCCCCGATACGCAAAAATCCGTATGCCGATAAAGGAGATTTTACTGTTTTAGTCGCTTTTTTGAATGCTTCTGTCGTTGCTCCTTCAACAGGATCCCCGAGAGGATCAATCGCCTGCTTTCCGGTATATTCAAGCAATTCATCCAGCCGACCGGAAAATTCGTCCGGAAAAAACTCCACCTCCTTTGTTGCTTCAGCCCACAGCTCTTCCTGACGCTCTCCTGTCATAAAAGCCCGTGCAGCACAAACTTCCTGTAAGTATTGTTCACCAACAATACTGAGCAAAGAGTGTTTTGTGTTCTTTAGTGCAATGCTGTTTCCTTCCATGATTCCTGGATATT
>JANTFK010000101.1 GCA_024763595.1 Bacteroidales bacterium
TTGAGGGGCTCTACCTCTTCAGGTGGTTCGGTTATACCATGAAGGGCGAAGAGGAAACCGAAAGCAGCCTGGAAATCAGCTGGGAAAAGATCCTGCCTCCCCTGGTATTTACCCTGTTTGTACTGGGAACCTCCTGGTATGTAAACAGTGTCTCGGAACTGGGCGGAACCCTGAACCTGCTCCCCCTCTTTTTCATTCTCCTGCTGTTCCTGGTCGATTTCCTGCCCGCATGGGTCAAAAATACGCTGGTTATCGCCGGCATGGTGATCTACTCGGCAGCACTCTATCCATCCATTGAGCACGATACCCTGCGGTTGATATTTGCCGGCATCTTTATGATCGGCGGTATCCTGACCCTCTTTGCCGGCTATTCAGTGAAAGGCAGAAGGGAGGGTTTCTTCCCCTTTGCAGTGATGATGTATGCAGGGCTGATCGGACTCATCGAAGCTGAGAACCTTTTCCAGTTCTTCTTTGCATGGGAGCTGATGACGCTGGGATCCTATGTCCTGATCCTGCGGGGTAAGCGCAGCATGAAACACGCTTTCAACTACATGCTTTTCTCCCTGGGAGGTGCCTACCTGATCTTTACGGGGATCGCGCTGGCCTATTTCGGGCACCATTCGCTGGACCTTTCCATCATTTCTGACAGCTGGTTCCCGGGCTGGACCTACACCCTGCTGGCCATTGGTTTCCTGACCAAAACAGCAGCCCTGGGGCTTCATATCTGGCTGCCGGGCGCACATGCCGAGGCCGAATCGGATGTATCTCCCATGGTATCCGGGATCCTGTTGAAAGGGGGAGCTTTCGGGCTGGTCCTGCTCTTTCTCCTGATGGGTGCCGAACAAACCACGCAGCACACCCTGCTCTACGCACTGGGATGGCTGGGGGCCATTACCGCCCTGGGTGGTAACCTGATGGCCGTGTTCCAGGAGGATGCCAAGCGCCTGTTGGCCTATTCCAGTGTGGGCAACCTGGGTTATATCCTCTTTGCACTGGCATTCATGACCAACGTGGGCTGGCTCACCGCACTCACCTACTCCATCAACCACTTCATGTTCAAGACCCTGCTCTTCCTGGCCATCGGTGGCGTAGTGATGCGGGTGAAAACCCATAAGATGTATGAGATGGGCGGACTGATCAAACAGATGCCCTGGAGTTTCATTGCGGTACTGATAGGGATCATTACCCTGGCAGGCATTCCGCCACTGGCCGGTTACGGTGGCAAGTGGCTCTTCTACAACGCTGTACTTACAAAAGGATGGTACTTCCAGGGAGCGCTGGTATTCTTTTCCGGAGCCATCGCCTTTCTTTATGCATACAAGCTGATCCATTCAGTCTTCCTCGGACAGTCCAAGGATAAATTCAGGAAAGTGAAAGAGGTACCCGTATGGTACATCATCCCCCAGGTTATCCTGGTCCTGGGCATCATGGTTTTTTCATCCAGGCCCGACCTGGTGCTGAAACCCATCGGAAGCATGCTGGCGCAGAGCGGCTATTTCCCCTCCGATCCGCTCTCCTGGGAAAATGTTACCGCCTCCACCAACCTGGGTTACTGGAGCGGATGGAAGATCATGACGATCATCGTGATCATGTTTGTGATCCTGACATCATGGCTCTGGATCATGAGCCGCAAGGCACAGAAAGTTAAACAGTTCAATATTGTATATGCAGGAGAAAGGCCATTTAAGCCCGAAACCACCCACTTTTCACACAACATGTTCTCGCACTATTTCAAGGCCGTGGGATTCCTGGCCATGCCTGTTGCGACAGGATTCTGGAACGGTGTCAACAACGTTTCCCACCAGTTAGCCGACACGGTGCGAAGGATCTACTCCGGCAACGGGCAGACCTACGTGGTGCATATCCTGATCTACATGGTGGTAATTTACACATTAATGTTTTCATTATGAGTCTCTTTGAAAGAATATTATTTGTCCTGGCGGGCCTCTTCATCGTGTTGAACTGGGGCCTCATCATGACGGGGATTATCCGTAAGATCATCGCCCGGGTGGGCATGCGCCGGGGGATCAAGGTGTACCAGCCTTATATCAACCTGGTGAAGAACTTTAGCATCCGCTCCCAGTTATCACACGGGGTGATGTTCTACCTGGGTCCCGTATTCAGGTTATCGGGCGGTGTGGGGATCTTCCTCTTCATGCCCATGATCTACGGTTCGGAGTACTGGACCAACTTCTCCTTTACCGGGGACCTGATCCTGATCTCCTACTTCATGTTCTTCGGGATGCTGGGCATGGCCCTGGGTGCCGGCGAAGGGGGTCACCCCTATTCCGCCATCGGTGTCTCCCGCGGCCTGGCGCAGTTCACTGCCATCGAGTTGCCCTTAACACTGGCGATCCTCTCCATTGCCATACAGTATCATACAATTTCATTAACCGAGATCGTGGCAGCCCAGCAGGGCGGCATCAGGAACTGGACCCTGGTCACCAACCCGCTGGCCACCGCTGCAGCCATGCTCTCTTTCCTGGGAGCCATGGGGCACTCACCCTTCAATGTGGTTATGGCTCCCCAGGAGAATCCCATCGGGCCACCCACCGAATACCACGGTACTTTCCTGGGTGTGCTGCAGACCAACCGGGCGATCCTGCACGTGGTGGAAGCCGTGCTCTATATGAATCTTTTTTTCGGGGGGGCCACCAACTGGGGTACACTGATCCTGAAAACCTTCCTGATCTATTTCTGGTCGGTCTTTGTGGGCATGGTATTTCCCCGTTTCAGGGTGGACCAGTCCATACCCTGGTTGTTGAAGATACCCCTGGCAATTGGAATTCTGGCCATTATAATTTTTATGATCTAACGAAATGTCTGAAAAGAAAGATATACCCGAAGATATGTTCCTGGCTCCCGAGAACCGGAAACATACCGTAACCGGGCCCGATGGAGAGGTGATCCATGTGGATCCGTTAAACGACTATTTTTGCCAGGACCTGCCCAAAGTGGAGGCTCCCTACAAGGGGGTACTGGAGAAATTTCTGAACTGGGCGCGTGCCGAATCACTCTGGGTGCTGGCCTACGGGACCGGTTGCGGGAGCATTGAACTTCCCCCGCTTTTCTCCCCCCGGTTTGATGCCTACCGGTTTGGCGTGATGATGCGGCCAACCCCCCGCCAGTCAGGGGTACTGATTATCTCCGGTTACCTGGCGGTAAAAACACTGAAACGGGCCATCAGGAGTTATGAACAGATGCAAAACCCGAAATATGTCATTGCCCTGGGAAGCTGTACCATCAATGGCGGTATGTACTTCGACAGCTACAATACCATTAACAGGCTCGACCACTATCTACCGGTGGATGTTTACATCGCCGGATGCATGCCGCGGCCCGAAGCCATCCTGGCAGGCTTTAACAAGCTGAAAGAGCGGATCAAAAGCGGAAATGCAGAGGGGGCCAATCACTATGCCGAAAACCTGGAGTGGTACAAAGCCAACCAGAAAAAAATCATCAAAGACTGGAACATGCCCACCTATAACTGGTAAAACACGAACAATGAACGAAATAATAGAGCATATCAAAAAGCGGTTTCCGGTATATGAGATTGGTGAAGGGCCCAACGGTGTGATCCTCATGTCTGTGGAGGCATCCAGACTGGTACCCATGCTGACCAGCCTCAAAACCAATCACGGCTACTCGATCCTGGTGATACTTTCTACAGTTGACTGGCTGGAGGATTGCAAATTCCAGCTTACCTATATTGTCAATAATCCCGAAGAGAAGAGAGACCTGGGGATCCGGGTGTTCATTCAACGGGAAGATGCCGAAATGGAGTCCATCCATACCCTGTGGGAACATGCGGCCACTTTTCAACGGGAGATTAAAGAGATGTTTGGTATCAATTTTCCCGGAAGCCCCGGGGTGGATGATCAGTTTCTCCTGGAGGGTTGGGATAATAAACCTCCCATGCGCAGGGACTTTGACACCAAGAAGTATGCCGAAGAGACCTTTTTCCCGAGACCCGGCAGGGAAACCAACGATCCTGCAGCTTATATGAAACAAAAGCTTTACCCTGATGAGTAACACAATATTTGACTGGAAAAAGGACAGGAGCATGTTTCCTGAACCTGATAAGGACGGGAAACCGGTTGTGGAACTGGATTCCCAGAAGTATATCAAGGTATGGCAGGGGCCCAACCATCCCGGGGTGACCGGAAACATGGCCCTGGAGCTGACCATCAGCGGGGATGAGGTGATGGAAGCAAAAACCCATGTGGGATACCTGCACAGGGGGTTTGAAAAACTGTTCGAGCGCCGCCGGTACATGCAGTGCTTCCCTACCTCCATCCGTATGTGTGTCCCGGAACCGGATATCAACGAGTACAACCTTTCACGGGGGACCGAACTCCTCTCCGGGATTGAGGTGCCTGAAATGGCCGGCTGGTTGCGGATGATCGCCCTGGAAATGGCACGCCTGCAGGTACTGTTAAGGACGGTACCCGGACAGGGTGGAACCATTGGGCTGGGTTTGCCGGCACAATGGGGGCTCTATTACCGGGAACTGATCCTGGACAGGTTCGAGGAGCTTACGGGAGGCCGCATTTATCATATGTATATCCTTCCCGGAGGGGTCAGGGGCTTGTTACCCGACGGCTTTAAGAAAAGGCTGGAAGATAACCTGGTGAAGATTGAAGCCTTCATGAAAGAGGTGGATCGCGTGGTCTATTCCAATGCCGTCTTTAAAAAACGGACCAAAGGAATAGGGGTGGTCCCCCCTGAATGGATCGATCAGTACGGGGCAACCGGACCGGTGGCCCGGGCCGCAGGATATAAAAGAGATGTTCGCAAGGACTACCCCTACCTCTATTACGACCGGCTCGATTTCGATTATAATGTGGAACATGAATCGGATGTGTTTGCCCGGTTCCATGTACGCAGGAAAGATGTGGACACCACCATTGACCTGCTCAGGCAGATCATGGCCAAAATGCCGGAGAAAGGTGAACTGCGGGCGGAAACACCCAATGTGCTCCACTGGAAGATTCCCAGAGGGGAAACACTGGTACGGTGTGAGTCCAGCCGGGGTGAATACCTGTTTTATATGGTGGCCGACGGCTCCATCTATCCCAGAAGGATCAACCTGCGCGGGCCCAGTTACACCCACGGTGTGGTACTCCTGGAAAAACTGCTGGTCAATGCCAACATTTCCGATGTATCTTCCATCATGGTTTCACTGGCCACCTGTCCGCCTGAAATTGAACGATAACAAAAATAAAAGCTTACGAAAATGAGCCTGAAAGATATATTCTCCCCTTTTACCGCCTGGGGCAAGGCCTTTGAAAAACCTGTCACCATCAAAGACCCCATTGCCGAAAGGCCTGGCGCCGACAGGTACAGGGGGTTTCATAAAAACGACATTTCCACCTGCATAGGTTGCGGTACCTGTGAAACCATCTGCGAGAATGAAGCCATAGACCTGGTCCCTGTAGAGGGTATTGAGACCAAAGATGGCGACAGCGGGCTAAGGCCCCGGGTCGACTATGGCCGTTGCTGCTGGTGCGCACTCTGCGTGGATGTCTGTACTACCGGTTCTCTGAGCCTCACCAATACATACACGTGGGTGGAGGAAGACCCGGAGGCTTACCGGTTTACCCCCGGTGTGGATGAAAAACCGTGGGATAAAGAGGAAAAGGGCTGGAAAAAACCGGAACCCGGCTACGAGTTCTACAATCTCAACCGGGTTACCATGGAGCATCTTGAACCTGAGGAGCGGGATGACACGTTCATTGAAATGGTAAAAGGATTTTCAAAGGAGCAGGCCGAGAAGGAGGCCGACCGCTGTGTGGAGTGCGGCATTTGCACCGCCACCTGTCCGGCCCACATGGGTATTCCCGAATACATTAAGGCCATTCGCAACGATGACCTGGAAGAGGGCTTGCGCATCCTGTATGATACAAATCCGCTGCCTGAGATTTGCGGACGGATCTGCACCCATAAATGTGAAACCGTCTGTACCCTGGGACACCGGGGCGAAGCACTCTCCATACGCTGGTTGAAAAGATACATTGCAGATCAGAACCCATCGGAAAAATATAAGAAAATCCTCAATTCAGAATTCATTGAAAAGAACGGGAAGAAAGTAGCAATCATTGGCTCGGGGCCAAGTGGTTTATCAACCGCTCACTACCTGGCACTGATGGGGTATGAATGCACCATTTTCGAAAAATTATCCAAAGCGGGTGGTATGATGCGGTTTGGGATCCCCGAATACCGCCTCCCCTATGACCAGATTGATAAAGATATTAGCTATATTGAATCCCTGGGCGTAAAGATCAAATACAATACCCAAGTGGGAGTGGACATAACCCTGGATGAACTGGGCAAAAAATATGATGCGGTATTTGCCGGGACTGGGCTCCATATGGGACGCAGTACCCGGATAGAGGGGACCGATCACAAAAATGTGTACCAGGCCATTGACCTGCTGCGCAAGATCACCCTGGGTGAAGAGGTTCCCCTAACTGAACATATCGTGGTGATCGGGGGCGGTAATGTAGCCATGGATATCACCCGTTCACTGGCCCGGTTACAAAAACAGAAATATGGCAAGGTGGGGATCATCACCACCAGTCTGGAGACAGAAGATAAAATGCCTGCCGACCGTGAAGAGGTTATTGAAACTAGGGAAGAGGGTGCCGTGGTTAATCCCGGCTGGGCCCCCCAGTATATTGAGATCGAAAATGATAAGATCAAAGGATTACATGTAGCCCAGTGTTACTCCCTCTTTGATGAGGAAGGTAAATTCAATCCCCAGTGTAACCTGGATAACCTGCAGTTCTTTGAAGGAAACATGGTGGTGGAATCCATCGGTCAGGGAATGGACCTCTCCTATCTTACCGAAGATCTCAAACACGACCTGGAGATTGACAGGCGGGGACGGATCAAGGTGAATGAGTATTTCCAGAGTGGAATACCCTGGTTATTCATAGGAGGCGATATCATTCAGGGACCTGATGTGATCCACGGTATTGCCAACGGACACAAGGCGGCCAGGGGCATTGATGAGTTCCTTTTTGAAGAAAAGAAAGACACACCAAAACCATAGGATCATGGATATCTCGACAAGTTACATGGGTTTACAGTTGAAGAGCCCCATCATTGTGGGAAGCTCGGGACTGACAGAGAACATTGACCACTCCAGGGCATATGAAAAAGCCGGAGCAGGAGCCATTGTGCTCAAATCCCTGTTTGAAGAACAGATCCTGCATGATGTGGACGAACAACGGCTCAACAACATGTATGGCTCCTTTTCGGACCAGGAGTACTATGCCATGTATTACTCCAAGAAGCACAACCTCACCCAGTATGTCAAGCTTATTAAAGCCAATAAGGCAGCTCTTGATATTCCGGTGATTGCCAGCATCAACTGTGTCTCTGCCGAGGGATGGACCGATTATGCAAAGATGATCGAAGAAGCAGGGGCCGATGCGCTGGAGATCAACCTCTTTCTGCTGCCTGCCGAAATTGATCAAACCGGTGCGCAGAAGGAACAGGTCTACTTTGACATCATCGATCACATCAGCAGCGCCATCACTATTCCATTTGCGTTGAAGATTAGTTACTACTTCTCGGGACTGGCCAACTTTGTCCACAAGCTGTCGAAGACCAAAGCGTCAGCCGTTGTCCTTTTCAACAGGTTCTACAGCCCGGATGTGGATATCGAACGTGAGAAGATCATTCCCGGAGATATTTACAGCTGCAAAGAGTTGAATGTGATGACCATCCGGTGGATTGGAATTCTATACGAAAAGATCCGGATGGACATGGCAGCCTCCAGGGGAATCTACGACGGGGAGACTGTGATCAAGAACCTGCTGGTGGGAGCCCAGGCGGTCCAGCTCGTTTCGGCCATCTATAAAAATGGGCCCGGGATCATCAAAGAGATGCTGGACATCCTGAAAGACTGGATGAAACGGCACGAATACAATTCCATTGCCGACTTCCGCGGACATGCCAGTCAGCACAACATCAAGCAGCCCGTACTCTATGAGCGTACCCAGTTTATGAAATATTTTTCAGATGCGGGTTATTAGAACGGTACCTATAACTATAACTATAACTGTAACTGTACCCGCATACTCTTACGCTCATTCTCATTCTTATTCTTGCCCTTGCCTTGTACCCAACAATAATTGCTTAACACCCGGCAAGATTTAACCTGTACTTAAACCACTATATTATGAAAAAAGTTGATTTCGAAGGTTTTACCTGTTTTGCATTTGATGCAGATGTATCCCGGTCACCGTTAAGCGATTCACTTAACCGGCTGGTTCTGGAATCATCCGCCTCTCCCGATTATTATGCCAGGAATAACTTTCCGCCCAATCAAAAGAAATTCGCGCACAGACACCTCTACCTGTTAGTAAAAGATCAGGTGATCTGTTTTCAGGACCTTGCGTTAAGAAATGCATACCACCTGAGGCAGAATCAAAATCTGTCCATTAAGATGTTTCCCGGACAGATTAAATTTCATAAGCATCTCTATCAGTGCATCCGGATCCGTGTGAATGACATTAATGAGCTGCCTTTGTTAATCTCAAATTTTGAATCTATAGGAATTAAGTTTTTGAATAACAAGCAAGTACAGGAAGATCATGCTCATGTAGTATATAAGAAATATGTTGAATACGAAAAACTGAATGAAGGTGTTTTCCGGGATATTCAGAATGAAAACACCTATTTTTTTTCCACTCCGCACCGGATAGAATTTGACCAGTTTACGGCTGTCATGGAACAGATCAAGATGAGCTGTAATTTCAATCTGTTCGATTCCTTTCTGAGCTATCTGTTTATAAAAGAAAAGGTGATCGATCTCATAGGCATTTACTCGGACCATTGTGATCAAAGCCGCTTCACGGAGATGAAAGAGGAGATCCGGCAAAGATTTTAGACAGATGAAGCACCGAATCTATATTCCTGAAGGGTTGTTCCAGTGGATCGAAGATGCCAGATGCGGATGTGACGATCGAAACTCAGAGTGGTGCAGGGAGAAGGATCGTTTACTGGAGAAACTAAAATCCATCT
>JANTFK010000102.1 GCA_024763595.1 Bacteroidales bacterium
TTGCGATGTTGGTCAGTTAAAGATAGAAGAAATCACTGCTAACTCCTGTATCTCCTTACCTGCTCCATGACCCGGTTTACACCGTCCACATCCCTGTCTGAATTCACAACGTAAAAAACACCCCCGTACAGGCTCTGCCTCTTCAAATGATCTTCAAAAACATGTCCCTCCACTGCAACCACCAGCGGAACATCCCCGGCCTGCTTTTTCAAAACCGGCAACTCATCAAAGGCCAGCGGGTTGTCCTTTTCATCCAGCAGGTAGATTGCTTTCAGACCCTTTAAATCAGCAGCCGCCTTCAACAGATGCCTCCCGTTGCTATGCAGATGCAGGACACCTCCGTCAAAATGCGCAAACATTCTTTCCACTGCCTCCTTTCCCCAAATTTCATAATCCTCCACCGAAGTCATATGAAACGGATCCAGGCTTTCCGAAACAATCCGTCCGGGTATCCACTGGACCATGTTACTGAAGGTTCCTCCCATGTAAGAAGGGGTATGCTCAAAAAAAGCCTCCTGTACCTTCACATTCAGGCCAAAGGCAAAATCGATCACCTCTCGCACCTTCTCCGGGTTTTCAAAAAGACTCAGGTAAGTTTTGGTAGCCCCCACCAGTTCAAATACGAAATTGAGTGAATCGATCAGGATAAAATGGCTGATCCCGAACTTATCCCTGGAGACCTCTGCAAACACCTCCAACTGTTTCAGGTAGGTCTGAAACCAGTGGTGGGAGGTATCGACCTTCTCCGGCACCCGGAATTCACCCAGTTCCTGGTACATGGGTTTGACCATGGAAGAGATCCAGCCGATTCCCGGATCATCCAGGAATTGCACCTCCCCTCCGATCAGTCCACCGTAAAGTCCCTGGTCAAACTCGCTTAAATATGCATTGGGAATGGTGTCATCCTCCGACAACATCTTTTCTTTCAGCAGACTGTCCCAGAAACGGGCTCGCTCCAGGGGATCGGGATAGGTGGTATAACCCTCCCTGTGCTCCCTGCGGTATGCCTCCATTGTTTTGCTCGGAATCTGAAAATCGGCAAAGATCCGGTCCGTGGCTTTCCGGTCGTATAAAGGTTTGAGCCTTTCTATCACATCATTTGCACACTTTTTATAAGCTATCGTTTCCATATCTCATCTCTGTATTTTTTCATTCATAATCTGGCTGCTTCCCCGGATCAGAATTTTACCACTGCGAAGCGATCTGATCCCTGTATTTCTCCATCAGTCCGGTGGCTATCTGCAGGCTGCTCCCAACGGGAAGGGCACTGTATTTTTCCCGGCCCGACTCCCACTCCCGTTCAAAAGAGATCTCCCGGTCCAGGTATCCCTGCTCATCAAACGCCCTGTCCTCTTCAACAGACTGCACCACCTCATCTATAAAAATCTCCCATCTTCTGGCGTAATAGCCGGCCGTAAGTCCGGACCAGTTCCTGCTCGCATAATCGTTCAGCGGGTGATAAATACCCGCCACAGATGTGATGATCATCCGGGCATTTTTTTCATAAAAGGCGGACTCCTGCTCATCAACCCCAAAGGACCTGGCATCTTTGATCCACGCTCCCAGCAGAAATGAGTGACGGGTGCCCAGCAGGCTGTCCAGGTCCGCCAGCAGTTCCATCATCTGTTCTCCTGTTGCTTTCAAAACATCCAGGTCCTTCCGGTGATAAGCATCGGTGAATTGCTCTTCCAATTTATGAAAATAATTTGCAAGGACCTGTCGCCCGGTATTGACCACATCGTACTGAAAGGCATCGCGGCCCGAATCCCGGGCTTTCAGCATCAACTCCCATGCATGAAACAGGTCACTGTTGTCATAGGTCCATTGCTGCCAACCCACCCAGTAGCTTCCATTTCCATGTAACACAGGGCGAAGATTGGTGGTTGGGACCTGGGCCAGGGTAGGTACCGTATCATATACAATGTCCAGCAGGATCTGCCACGCCTCTCTTACATTTTCATCTTTGTAGCCGCACCGCCTGTCGGCCCACTGCTCAAACCACCGGTCCAGTTCTCCCCTGCCGGTTTCCCACACCCTTTCAAAAATATACTCATATACCATGGGATTTACATCGAGCCCTTCCGGGGTGGAGCCTATCCCACGCAGATTCTCCCCACCCTCCTGCATCGCATTTTCCAGTCGTTGCCCGGCCTCCTTCATGTTGCCTGCAAGCACGGTATTCCCGCCAAAATTGCCCAGGTAACACCAGATGTAGGGCTGGCCAAAGAACTTTTCGGTGATCTTCCACACCTCGGTATGATCACAGAAATAATCCAGCAGGATCATCTTATCCTGCGGGACCGCTTTGAGCATGGCCTCTACACGCCGGTTGGTCCAGTGATCACGGGAAAAATAAAACATCCACCCCATCTGGACCCACGCTGCCCCGGGATCGACCCGGGCCATCGATTTGTAGATGGTCCCGGACAGGTTTGCCAGGTAGGAGGAATCCCAGCTTGGCGGCTCTACTTCGTTCAACGGATCCACGCCATAGAGATGGTCCGTACCGAACAGCCTGGTTTGCTCTTCAAGGAAAGCTTTCTGGATGGGAAAAAATAGCGAATCCATGGGATCCAGTATGTAACAACTGTAGGGATTCTCAAGACCACCTCCCAGCCTGGAAATGGAGGCTTCGGGAAAGATCTCCCCGAGTTGCTCCGGCACATGGCCATTGAATGCCGGGAGCACCGGGGTCATACCCATCTCACGTTCACGGCTCAGGATCTGGTTCTGAAGTTCCACCTGGTGGTCCATATAGGAACGGGGAAGCGGACCTCCCAGCCTGTCAATATTGGACATGCGGTGCCAGGGAAGATGGGCAGGGCCAGTAAAATAAGAGCAGATCTCCTGATCACTCATACCAAAATCCCGCCACACTTTGTACCATACAGCCTCCTGTCCGGTGGTAGCCAGGGGCATGTTGATACCATTGAGCGCCATCCAGTCGATGAGCCTTTCCCAGTCTCTCCACTGCCACCAGGGCATGGTATAACCGTAGGTACAGTAGTTCAGGAAAAATCGCCGGTCCACCCTGGCCTCTTTCCGCACTTTCTCCGGCACACGGGGCATCACCTCCGGCAATTGGACAGGCTGGCCGACAAACCAGGAGACCGATGTTTTGCAGTAGTACCTGAGGTAATAATTGAAGTCAACCGCCATGGCAACCGGCGTGTTCCCCCCGATCCGGATCTTGCCCCCGGACACCGATTCCAATTCAAAAATATCCTGTCCCGAAGGGGAACCGATCTGCTCAAATATAATGTTTCCGGAGAATTGCGGAGCAATGCGCTCCACCAGGCCATCTGCCGGAAGCACCTCCTTCGGATGGGAACAGGATGTAATCAAAACCGAAACCAGCACTACGGCAAGTACCATTATGGGTTGCTTCATCATAGATCTGTTTTATAAGAAATCGGCGTTTTCATATTACCTGTTTATCGGCCCAGGCACATGCAACCATTTGCCGGATGTTCTCCGTGGGTGTGTCGGGTGGAATGGCACAACCCGCATTGATCATCAGCCTGGGGGAATCTTTATAGATCTCCAGCAATTCTTCGGTCTTCTTTTTGACCAGTTCCGCGGTGCCAAAATTGAGCACCCCCGAGGGGTCAATGTTTCCGATGAATAGGGTTGAAGCGTGGCAAAGTCTGTATATCAGATGTATATCGGTCAGGTAGTCCAGCTCCAGGGCATCGGCACCGGTTCTGACCATATCTTCAAGGATAATATCTGTATCACCGCAAATATGCAGGGTATAGGGTAGCTCCAGATCGTGTGCCGCATCGATCAATTTTTTCTCATAAGGAAATGCAAACTCCCTGTAAAACTCCGGGGGGATCATCTCCGGGCCTGCCACGCTGTCGCCGTTGGAAACCATATGGGCACCGGTCTCCTTCATCAGTCTGATAAACTGGATACCTGCCTCAGTGGCATACTCCAGCAGCCGGTGCACCTGCTCCTCCTCCAGAAGCAGGTCGGTCATCAAATCCTGCGAACCCCTGATCATGCTGGCCAGGGAGAAAGGGGCCTGATCACAGTTCCCCCGCACATATTTTTCATCTCCAAAATAATCCACAACGATCCGGGTGATCTCCAACCATCGCTGTATTCCCTGATCACCGGCCACATCCACAGGTGGCAGCCCTGCCACTTCATCCAGGGATTTGATCAGGGTGCCGTGGGTCCTGGCCGGTTCATCTTCCGGATAATCCACCGGTACGCCCACCGACCCGGCCAGCGTGGCTGTATCCACATCAATCAGCACTCCGTCGACATTATACTTTTCCGCTGCATGGATAAATGCCCCGGCCGCTTTTTCCGGATGCTCCCTGAACTCCTTCATGGTGATCCCCTCTTCCCGGGCTGCCATCATAAAATTGTGCAGCATCACCGGCCGCCGGTCGGCCCACTCCCCTGCCAGTGCAGCTTCTATTCTTTCTTTTCCAGTCATTTCAATGATATTTTATATTATACATCGAGGTGAATTTCCTTAGATTCCCCCTTATTGAGCCGGCTCTCTTCGGCCATAAATCCCATCAGGTGGCTCTCCACCGAGGCATCAATGGTGGAGGTGAGCAATGAGGGATCCTGCTGACTGACTGCCTGTACAAAATCGTGCACCAGGCCGTAATCTCCGCCACCGTGTATAGATTTTTCGTGCATCATAGGGACATCCGCACTGAATGTTGTCAGAAGATCCCTGCGATTCCAATGTTTTGTTGCCATCATTTCTATGATTTTAAACATTGATCGTTGTACTACCTGACTAAGATCTCATCCCGGTACTTCTCCACCATCTCCCCGGCCACCAGCCTGCTGTTTTCAACAGGTTCGGAAAGATGTTTTTCAGAGCTTTCCACCCAATCCCATTCAAACCCGGCCACCTCCACCAGGAAGGCTTCCCTGTCAAATACCTCACCCCGCTCCACAGATGCAATTACCTCATCCATAAACATTTTCCATCGGACGGCATAGTAGCTTTTAGTCAGTCCTGCCCAGTTCCGGTTGGCATAATCGGTCAGCGGATGGTTCTCCCCTCCCCAGGTGGTAAGTATATTCCGTGCATTCTTTTCATAGTATGCAGCTTCATCCGCATCTTTTCCGATGCAGCGGGCATCTTCGATCCAGTGCCCCACCATAAAATTCCGCTGGGTGGCCAACAGCCTGTCCAGGTCGTTCAGCAGTTCGATCATCTGCTCCCCGCCAGCTTTCATCGCCTCCTCATCCTTCTGCTCATATGCATCAGTAAAACGGTCCCTCAGCACCATAAAATGGTCGGCCAATACCTGCCGGCCCACGTTCACAACATCATAGTGAAAGACATCCCGGCCCTGATCTTCTGCCTCCAGCAGGAGCTCCCAGGCCCTGAACAACTCATCCGTTGCATAATCGGGATTGATCATCGAGACCATCCCATCCCAGTGTTTGTGCCCATAACCGGTCAGCGCGGGACGTCCGTTGGTAAGCGTTCCGTGGCCCAGCCTGGGCATTTTGCTGTACACCTTCTCATACAGGATCTGCCATGCTTCCCTGGCATGTTCATCCACGGTTCCACAACGACGGTCGGCCCACTGGTCCATCCAGTTGTGCAGGTCGATCTGCTCCGGTTCCCATGCCTTCTCGAATACAAACTCATACGCCAGGGGATTGTCATCCAGCGCCTCCAGGGTGGAACCAATACCCGCCAGGTTATTCCCGCCGTTCTTTAATAGATTCTCGATTCTTTGATTCACATCCTTCAGGTTTCCTGCCAGCATGGTATTCCCGCCGAAGTTGCCCAGGTAGCACCAGTAGTAGGGTTGTCCGAAGAAAGACTCGGTGCTTTTCCATATCTCCTCATACTCGCAGAAATAATCCAGCAGGGTCATCTTTCCCTGTGGCACCGCATTGATGTAGGCATTGATCCGGTCGCCCGACCAATCCTTGTCAAAATAGAAAACCCAGGCCATTTGCAGCCATTGGGCTTCCGGATCGGTCTCCGTCATCGATCCGTATATGGTTTTCGAGACCCGGTCCAGAAAATCCGGGTCCCAGCTTGGCGGTTTGATCTCCACAAAGGGGTCAGCGCCATAAATATGGTCCGTCCCGAACTGCCGGGTCTGCTCCTCCATGAAAGCTTTCTGAATCACAGGAAAGAGGGTGTCCATGGGATCCAGGAAATAGCTGTGATAGAGGCTGTCGAACCCCACCCAGTCTCCCAGTTTCTTAATTTTTGCATCGGGATAGATCTGCCTGAGTTCCCTGGGAACATGGCCGCTGAACGCCTGCAGGACCGGAGTGATGCCCAGAGAACGCTCCCTTGCCAGGATCTTCTTCTGCAGTTCCAGTTCATGGTCCATCCAGGATTGGGGCAGCGGCCCATCCCACCGGTCAAGCAGCGACATACGGTGAAAGGGAATGTGGGCCGGACCGGTGAAGTAACTCCGGATCTGGCTATCGGACAGGCCAAAGTCTTTCCACACCTTGTACCAGATTGATTCCTGTCCTGTTATGGCCAGGGTGGTGTTGATACCATTCAGGGCCATCCAGTCAATCAAACGCTCCCAGTCACGCCACTCCCACCACGGCATGGTATAGGAGTAGGTACAGTAGTTCAGGAAAAACCTTTGAACCACCCTGGCCTCCCTGCTCACCTTCCCGGGCACCTCCGGCAATGCTTCAGGAAGCTGAACCGCCTGGTCGGCAAACCAGGAGACGGAAGTGTGGCAGTAGTATTTCAGGTAGTGGTTCAGTCCCACTGCCATGGAGTTCTGGCTGTTGCCCCTGATCATCATCTTTCCGCCTGGCAATGATTCCAGCTCGAAAACATCTTTCCCGGAGGGTGATGCTATCTGCTCAAAAAGGATATCACCGGCAAACTGAGGCGCAATGCGCTGCACCAGACCTTCTGCCGGAAGGAGCACTTCAGGACGGGAACAGCTACCGGTCCCTGCCCATATGCCACTACCCAGTACAATGAGGAGGAGTGAGGGGATGATGGTCAACCTGACTTGCATGGTGATCCGTTTATTGATGAAATCATTTATTTCTCTGTTCGATCTCTTCCAGGGTCAGCCTGCTGGTTTCGAAGAGCACTTTCCTGAAGAAAAAGAATCCGATAAAGGTCATCAGCGAGAAGAAGGCAAAACTCAGTCCGATCCCTTTGCCGTTGCCAAAGGCACCAGCCACCACCGGAAACAGGAAAGTGATGCTGCCGTTGACGATCCAGTTGGCAAAGGATCCCATGGCCACCCCCCTGGAACGAATATTGTTGGGAAAGATCTCGGCCAGCAGAACGAAAACCACGGCACCCATGGAGCCTGCAAATGAAGCCACAAATCCGATCAGAAAAAGGAGCATAAAACCACCCGGGAAAATGTGAAACATGAACTCCAATGCAAATAATCCCAAAAAGAGCGCCATGCTCAGCATACCAGCCAACAACATTTTTTTGCGGCCGATCCTGTCAATAAAACGCATGGCCAGCAGGGTAAACGTGAGGTTAACCCCTCCCAGGATAACAGTCTGCCCGATGGCCGAATCGGTAGAGAATCCGGCTGCCCTGAAAATATCCGTGGCGTAGTACATCACAATGGCAATCCCGGTAAACTGGGCAAACATCCCGATGGTGATTCCGATCAGGGTGAATTTCAGGTTGGGTTTTTTAAACAACCGTTCGTGGCTCTCCAGTTGTTCACGCTCGATCGATGTGTGGATATCCTCCAGGATCTTTTTGACATTCCCCCCGGGATTCACTTCACGAATAATCATTTCTGCCTCCTCCTGCTGACCGCTCTTCATCAGCCAGCGGGGACTCTTTCGCACACGGTATAACAACACCAGGAAAAGCAGGGCGGGCAGGGACTCTGAGAAAAACATGTACCTCCAGTTGTTGTCGCCGGTATTGATCAACAGGTAATCTATAAAAAATGCCACCAGGATCCCCACCACAATGGCCATTTGAAAAGTGATGATCAAACGGCCCCTGTGGGAAGCAGGGGCTATTTCAGAAATATAGGTCGGTGAAAGCACCGATGCCATACCAACGGCCAGTCCCCCGATAAAACGGGCCAGTATAAACAGGTTGATCCGGGTGGCCATGCCTGTGCCAATGGCAGAGAGCAGAAACAGCAGGGCCGAAACCTTTAATACCTGACGCCTCCCGAACCGGTCCCCCGGCACGCCGGCACCAATGGCCCCGATGATACTTCCCAGCAGGGCCGAGCTGACTGCCCAGCCTGTCATCACGTCATTCAACTTAAAATGTGCTGTAAAAAAAGGAAGAGCCCCATTGATCACGGCGGTATCAAAACCATAGAGCAATCCGCCAATGGCGGCCACCAGGGTGTACAGAATCAGCTTGCGCTTCATAGGGTATCATTCATCAGCATTAAACAAAAATAGGTTACTTTTGATAAAATATGGATCATTTTAATGTGTTCGTACTATTTCAAAGATGAAAAAGCTGGATTTACAGTCCACCGATGAACGCCTGATTCTGGACCTGGGCAGCATGGGATTCCAGTGCATCAGGGCGCTGGGCAAATACAACTACCGGGAGATAAGGGAAAGCCTGGAGATGCACACCCATGAGGGAATGCTGGAGATCTGTTACCTGGACAAAGGCTCCCAGTATTACAACATCGAAGGGGAAGACTTTCATTTAAAGGGAGGTGATCTGTTGCTCACTTTCCCTGGAGAAGAACACGGTACCATGGACCTCCCCGAGGAGAAAGGACGGCTCTTCTGGCTGATGGTTTTTCTGCCGGGCACCAGGGATAAACAGCGGATACTGAACCTGACACTGAAAGAGAGTCGTACGTTGACAGACCGGTTGTTGCAACTGCAGTCAAACCGGCTGTTTCCTGGCAAACCCCTTATAAAACAAAACCTCAGCCTCATATTTCAGATA
>JANTFK010000103.1 GCA_024763595.1 Bacteroidales bacterium
TGTCATTCATTTGGTGCTTATCCGTATTGTTGGTGCAGGCAGATAGCCCCAAGATAAGCATAATGACAGAGAGAAAAGATTTTATTTGCATCATGCTGTTTCCAAAGAATTAAATATTTATTTCTCAGTCAGCGGTACCTGCACATTAAAAGAACTGCCATCCCGCTTATTATTTACACTTGTCAGCGCACAGGCCGCATATAATACGAGGGGTACTCCGCCGGCCCCGGTGAGCAATTGCGGGCGTTCAAGCCTGTCGGTTTTCACGACGGTCCCATCGGTCAGGAGAAGCTCTTTCCGCATAAAGAGCGGGGTTTTTCCCCGCACCCAGCCGATGCCATCAGCAGATTGAAGCAGTGCCAGCCCCGGACTTTCCCCGGTAATTTTTCCCGAAAAATCCTTCACCACCGCATAGAAACTGCGATCGACGCTACTGTACCAGACATAGGGATCTTCTGCTGAAGCGATCCTCCCGTCTTCCATCCTGATATCGAAGACAAAACGATCCAGTGGTATGAAGGGGCCGGCTGGTGAACCGGAGAGTGCCACACCATGCACACCCCGCCAGCTGGGGTCATACAGGTTGCCTTTGAAATAGAGCAGGTATTTCTTATCACCTGGCCTGAAAACCACCGATGGGTTTACCACAATAATATTGTCGGGCAGTGCCGCCACACCTTCCGGTGAAGGGTTGAGGATCCGGTCGGGTTTGACCCGCGTGCGGGGAGTTAGCAGCGGTGTTTCAGGCCTTGTGAAGTTGCCGCTTACCAGCTCTTCCAGGGTGTTGCACACCAGCACGCCGGTCTGCTGGCTTTGCTGTAGCCGGTCACGCTCGCTTAACCCGGCCCCCGGTGAGCCTTCGGGCGGTTTCCCCGGATCCCTGGTGCCGGTGTAGTAGAGGTAATACTTTCCGTCGAATTTTTTGATATGCGGATTATATACAGAACGGGCATCCCACATATCCGGTTTGCCCGCTTTCCGGCGTCCCCGCAGGACCACCTTTACAAACCTGAAATCATGATCGGGAAAATCTGAAACAGCACAGGCAATTTCCGAACCGGTGAGCCATCCGTCTTTGAATGGATCCTCTTCAGGCCCGGCCGGCCAGCGTGCGTAGAACATATAGTACCTGCCATCTTCACCTTCCGTTACACTGCCGCCCCAGACAAAGTAGTGCCGGTTGTTCAGTACAGATGGCCCGGTCAGTACCTGGCTCTCACCGCTCGTGACCAGGCTGGCCTTTACCCTTCCGGGTTCAACTTTCCACTGGGAACTGGTGGTGAGTGTGAAAATAAAGCATAAAGAGGCAGCTGTACCTGCGATCCTGATAAGTGGTCCGTTTGTCATGGTATTCCCCATTTATAATTGGGCGTTTTACCCAGTTCAATCTCCAGCTTCCCCCCTTTAAAGAATTGTGATACAGGAAACTGAAAACGATCCCATCGCTGACCGTTCAGCGTGGCTTTTTGAATATAGATATCGTCCCTGTTTTTACGTTTAACGTTTATTTCAAATGTGTTCATGTGGGATGGATCCTCAACAGAGGGGAAGGTAATGACGGTCCTGTCGAATAGCGGGCTTGTGATCTCAAGTGCTGGCTTTTCACCAACACAGCCATGAATATCAAATATTCCCATGGCCATCAGGACCCCGAGAGCCCCCATCTGTCCCTGGTCCTCATCTCCGTTATAACCACTGTAAGGGTCCGTCCCCCCGAAGGCACGCTCCTTGACCTCTCGTACCCAGTACTGGGTTTTCCAGGGTTCTCCTGCATAACTGAACAGATGTGCCATTGCACAGGATGGTTGATTTTTGTAATTAACCCAGCCGGTGCGATGGTTCCCGTCCGGAGAAAAGAAATTGTACGGTTGAGCTTTCAGAAAAC
The DNA here is from genome assembly GCA_024763595.1 of Bacteroidales bacterium. GTDB lineage: Bacteria > Bacteroidota > Bacteroidia > Bacteroidales. The sequence goes on from JANTFK010000103.1 coordinate 1,886, forward strand.
TTGCATTCAGCTTATCCGCAAATGCTTTTTTGCCGCCCGAAGCCCCGATCAGCCCTTCCATATCCTGGGGTACATAAAAAGTGTATATGGCCGCGTTCCCTTCAATAAAACCATCTGGTGTTGGGTGCTGCTTATCAAAGACAGGGGAAAAAGGTTCGGTCCATTCACCCGAAAGATCCCGCGGACGCATCCATCCTGTTTCCGGATCAAACAGGTTCCTCCAGTTTTCGGAACGTTTCATCAGCAGGGCAACATCCGTTTCTTTCCCAATGATCCTGCCCATCCCGGCCAGGCACCAGTCCTGGTATGCGTATTCAAGGGTCATGCCGGCGCCTCCCCGGTGAAGCCCTTTTCCTCTTTCTGCAATTTCCATGGGCACATAACCCAGGTCAATGTACCAGTCGATCCCCCCTCCGGAGGGATTGGGCCCGGATTCGTAACCTGCCCTGTCGCGTATGCCGCCGGGAAAAGCGTTCTTCCTGGCTGCGCTCCAGGCAAGTTCCGGGTCAAAGCTGTTTCTGCCTGTGGATACCAGGGCCGCCAGCAGCGGTGTAATATGGTCACCCACCATCACATAGCTGTAGTTCCCGCCCCAGGAACACCTCGCCATGGTACCGGCATTCCTGTAATAGTCAAGAAACGTTTCCGCCATCCAGTTCCCGTATTCGGGGTAAACCAGCGACCACAGGATATTCAGGTTCCAGTGAGTACCCCATAAGCCATCTCCTTCCATAAAAGGGCGTACCGGCTTACCGGAGCTATCCGCCGGAACACCTCTTATGACCGGAAATGGTCCTGTATAGTCGGCATAGGAACCATCCACATCACTGGAGATCCGTTTGCCGGCAGTATGCATCAGATCCGTATAAAACTTGATCTGTTGCTGTTTTGTACCCCCTTCAACACGTATCCTTCCCAGGTAGTCGTTCCAGGCCTTCCGGGCTTCTGCGACAACCTGCTCAAAGTTCCAGTGGGGAAGTTCCGTTTCCAGGTTTAACCGGGCATTGCCGGGACTTACATAGGAAATTGCCACTTTCAAAAGAATCTGTTCATCCTCTTTTAAATTTTTGTATGTCACATAAACTCCACTCCCTTCACCGCTGATAATGCCGGCTTCAGGTTCTGCAAACACCCCGTTCTTCCATCCGAAAAAAGCATCAAACGGTTTACTGAACCGGGCCACAAAATGGATAACATATGGTTTGGGCCTCCTGTAAGTAGGGGCATTGACAACATACCCTTCTATTTCATTTTTTCCTGTTTGCCTGGCATAGGCATATGACATTTCAGTGGGTCCCAGCGCAGCACCCAGGTCGAAAAGAAGGTGGGCCTGGCCGGTAGCCGGAAAAGTGTACCGGTGCATCCCCACCCTGCATGTGGCGGTGAGCTCAGCCGTAATCTGATCATCTTCCAGAAAAAGTTTGTGATAACCCGGTTTCACTACCTCCTTTTCGTGTGAAAAGCGGGATTTATTGGCTTCGATCCCCTCGTTCCCCCGGCAGGGACCCGTAACAGGCATTACCGGTATACCGGCTGTTTGCATATTATGTACATGGGAAAAGTTAAGGATGTACGGGTCATCATACCGGTAACCGGCTTTCCAGAGGTTGCCGTGTTTTGTGTCGGGGCTCAAGGCAACCATTCCGAAAGGCAGCGTGGCAGATTTCAGATAATCCCATCGCGGAGACCGCGTATCAATTAAGGGGTCCGCCAGATCCGCGGGACTGTCCACCAGAGCTGCGGAACTGTCCGCACGATCCACCAGGTCCGCGGGACCATCCGCACCCTGTCCGAAACCGGATGAGAGAGGGGCTCCCGCTGCTGTCAGCAGAAAAAGCAATATATTTTTAACTTTCATATGCGCCTGATCCTTTTCCGGTAGATCCCGGTTGTTCCCAGGATCACCACTGCACCCGTACCGAAAATCCACCACGGAAACCTGCGGGGGATATACCCGGTGGCCACCTTCAGCACGCCGGGGTTTTTAACCTGCAGCATTTCCGGCAGGGAGAAATGGTCCAGCATGTACTGCGTGTAGTCATCAATGAACCCCAGTATCAGGATCAGGGATCCCAGGATCAGTCCGGACCACTCCTGCCAGGTAAACCGGGTCTCTTTGCCCTTCTCTGCATGAACCAGGACCACCATGGCCAGCAGGATCATGGTAAGCGATACCAGCACAGGGGCGAGGACAGGCCCGGTCCATGTGGTGGGGATCAGGAACAGTACATCCCAGGTCATCAGGGACGGGGGCCATCCCAGTAACAGTTTCAGGAATACATAATAGAAAATATCCCAGATGGCAAAAGTGTATATAAACCAGGCCAGGCCTGTACTGAACCGTTTTGCTGCCAGGAAGCCGACGGCGAGCATCATGATCAGTGTGGCAACCTCCCGCAACAATTCTGTAAAGGCCAGGTGCACCGGGATGGGGGATAGCGGAAAAGCGAACCCATCCGGGTAGAGAACCTCCCGCAGATATACCACAACCGCACTCTCCAGGAATCCCATGGAAATGGCAAAAGCTGTGATAATGATAAGCAGTTTTCCGAGTTTCATCCCGCCTTTTTGATTCAGTTAAAGGTACACAGTTTGATGAAAAGCTGAAATCCTGACCGGGATACTTTTTTGACGTTCTCCCGAATTCTCTTTAATTTTCAGTCAGGATAAAAGTTTAAAAAAGATGCAACGAAGAGACTTTATTAAAAAGACAGGGGGTACAACCGTGGCCCTGGGAACCTTTCCCACCATACTGACCGGGAACTCATGGAAAGGGGCCAATGACAGGGTCAATGTGGCTCAAATCGGGATCCATGGTTTCGGACAGCACCATATTGACCAGTACCAGTCACTGGAACATGCCGAAGTCGCAGCCATCTGTGATGTGGATGCCAACCTTTTTAAAGGCACCATTCAAAGGCATTTTACCGATAAGGGATTCAGGAAGCCAAAAACCTACCAGGATCTGCGGAAGCTTTTTGAGGACAGGGACATTGATGCGGTCTCCATCACCATCCCCAACCACTGGCATACGCTGGCTGCCATATGGGCCATCCAGTCGGGCAAACATGTGTCGGTTGAGAAACCATGCTGCCATACTTTTCACGAGGGTCAGAAGCTGGTGGAGGTGGCCGGGGGATCGAACCTGATCGTCCAGGATGGCGCCGAGCAACGCAGCAACCCGTGCGGTCAGACCATGGCCGATTATCTGCATGCCGGGAAGATGGGAGAGGTATACCTGGCCAAGGGGATTTGCTACAAGCGAAGGGACTCCATCGGAAGATACCCCGATGGTCCGATGAAAGAGGGTGAGAAATTCGCGTTTACGGTGAACAGTAAGAATTATGGGCCGGCTTATACAAAGGCATACCTTTCCAATGTGGACTATGACTTATGGCAGGGACCGGCACCCAGCCAGCCCTTTAACCGCAACCGGTTTCATTACAACTGGCACTGGAACTGGCTGTACGGGAACGGGGATATGGGTAACCAGGGCGTGCACGAGATGGATATCGCCAGGTGGGGACTGGGGGTTACCCTGCCCACCCGGATCACTGCATCGGGGGCACATGTGATGTTTGACGATATGCAGACTACCCCCAATGTGCTGATGGCCATGTACGAGTTTCCCAACCCGGAAGGTGCCGGGGATAAAAAGAGAATGCTGCAGTTTGAAGTCAGGCACTGGGATCACAATCCCGAAGGTGCCATAGCTGCTGAAACGGATGGGACAAACAGCTATATGACCAGCAGCGCCAATACGGTGGGGAACCTCTTTTTCGGATCAAAGGGATATATGGCCAAGCGACTGGAAAGGTGGCAGGTGTTCAGCGGACCCGGCCGGGAACCAGTAGCTGGCGGATCGGGCATCGGGAACCATTTTTCAGATTTCGTGGAGGCCATCAGGGCCGGTGACCAGAAGCTGGCCCACGGGGATATCAGGGAAGGATTCTATACCTGTGCCCTGATCCACCTGGGAAATATCTCCTACCGTTTGGGCAGGAGCCTTGACTTTGACCCCGGTTCCATGAAATTTGTGAATGATGCGGAAGCGGATGCCATGCTGACCAAGACTTACCGGGAGCCTTATACATTGCCGGTGTAGGGATAGATGTTCTAAAACAGGGGGTAGATGATTTCGGTCTTCGGATAAAATGTTCACGGACCGGCCCACCCCGGGATAACACCCGGTTCAATATCCAGAACGGATCCTCCCAGTAACCAGGTAATCAGTACCACCACCAGGATACCCAGCATATTCAGTATGAAGCCGGTCCGGACCATGGTGGCAATCTGAATACGGTGGGTCCCGAAAACAATGGCATTGGGCGGTGTTGCCGTGGGCAGCATAAAGGCCAGCGAAGAGGCAAGGGTGGCAGGGATCATAATCAGCAACGGGTTGTTGCCGCTGCTGAGGGCCAGGCTGGCAAACACGGGCAGCAACATCTGGGTGGAAGCCACATTGGACGTGAGTTCCGTCAGGAAAGACATCAGTGTGACCACCGACAGCAGGATCAGGTAGGGGTTGATTCCCTTTGTCCAGAGCAGCTGTTCACCGAACCATACCGCCAGTCCGGACGACTGGAAACCCAGGGCCAGTGCAAATCCGCCGCCGAAGAGCAACAAAATGTTCCATGGAAGCTTCCGGGCGGTTGCCCAGTCCATGATCCTGCCTCCTTTCTGGCTCCGGGCGGGAACAAGAAACAGTATGACAGAGATAAAAATGGCCACGGTTCCGTCATTGATATAGGCAGGGACCCTGAATATGCCTGACCAACCCGGTATGGTGAAACCATTGAAATCGATGCCCGACCGGGTGATCCAGAGCAGGGCCAGTATCAGGAAGAGGGCAAAGACAACGCGTTCTTCATGACTGGCTTTCCCAAGCTCACGGTAGGCTGACCTGAAATGGGCCCGGTCCAGTTGACCCCATTTTTCCCGGGGCCTGAATTTTAAATAGATCACCAGCCAAACGGCTACCAGCAGGATCAGGGAGACAGGAAGGGCAAAGATCATCCAGGTGGTGAAGGAGATATCGGGAGCATTTGGGTACAACAGGGTGAGTATCCTGGGACAGACAAGGTTGGTGGGGGAACCGACCAGCGTGGACATCCCGCCTACGGAGGCACTGTATGCAATGGCCAGCAACAGGCCGGTGGCATACCGGGTTATATTCTTGCCGGGAAGACGCTCTTCGAGACTGGCCACAATGGACGTTACAATGGGAATCATCATCATGGTGGTGGCCGTATTGGAGATCCACATGGAGAGAAAAGCCGAGGTCAACATAAAACCCACCAGGATCCGTCCCGGGCTTACCCCGATCATCACCAGCAGCTTCAGCGCGATCCTCCGGTGCAGGTTCCACTTCTCCATGGCCAGTGCCATGATAAAGCCCCCTATGAAAATGAAGATGATATGGTTGAAATATACTTCGGAAACCGCTTTCCCGTCCAGTACACCCAGGGCCGGGAATAGTACCAGCGGGAGCAGGGCCGTAACTGCCAGCGGAATGGTCTCCGAGATCCACCAGACGGCCATCAGTGTGGCCACGGCCAGTGTGGCTGTCACTTCAGGCTTACCCGGTTCCAGGTCGGCGAAAAGCAGGATAACCAGGAAGGCTGTAAGACCGAGGGAAAAGCCAATGTATTTTCGTTGCATAACCGGATGCTGCTGTTTCATTTCTGATATACAATGATAACAAGATATTGATGAAGTGCCATCCATTATCTCAAATAAGCTTTTTTTATCCTATATTTGTTTTAAGCACCCCAACAGAGAAGTTCTTTATCAGACCGCTCTGAACAGGAGATATATTTGATACAAATAAAACGGGTTCAATGCATGGTATGCGCAAATTCTGTGTGATCATAATTTATCTGTTTTTCCAGCACTTCTTCTGCCTGCCTGAAATATTTGCACAGAGCAGGGGAGGAATCAGGGGAAAGCTCACAGATGCCCAGAGCGGTGAACCCCTGATGTACGCCAACGTGGCACTGCTGGGTACCACCACCGGAACGGTGACGGATAATGATGGCCGGTACCAGTTGCTGAATATCCGTCCGGGCACCTATACACTGGTTTTCAGCTACCTCAGTTATAAAGATATTGAACAGGAGATCCGGATCCGGGCCGGTGAGGTACTGGTGGTTGATGGCTCCCTGGAGGTGGAGTCCATTATGGGAGAAGAGGTGGTGGTAACTGCCATGATGCGGGGCCAGACCGCAGCCATAAGCCAGCAGGTAAATTCCAACACCATTGTGAATGTGGTCTCCAGGGAGAAGATCATGGAGCTTCCGGACCAGAATGCTGCGGAGACGGTGGGCAGGCTTCCGGGAGTATCGCTTGTGAGGGATGGAGGTGAAGGGACCAAAGTTACCCTCAGGGGACTGGCGCCCAGGTTTAATTCCATAACCATTGACGGTGAAAAGATCCCTTCCACATCCGACCAGGACCGTTCAGTGGATCTGAGTATGTTTTCTACGGAGGCCCTGGCCGGTATTGAGTTTTACAAAGCATTGCTTCCTGATATGGATGGGGATGCCATTGGTGGCCAGATCAACTTTACCTCCAGGACTGCCAGGAAAGGTTTCCACGGGAATGTCAGAATGCAGACCGGATATAATCAACTCTCAAAAGCATTTGGACAATACAAGGGGAGTGCCTTATTTGAAAACCGGTTCTTTGATGACAGACTGGGGGTGCTCATAGGGGGTGGTATGCAGAAAGCAGACAGAAGTTCAGAAGGTTATTCGGGAGATTATGCTACGGAATCCGGGAAAGATGCTGATGGAAATACCATTTTTACGGTAAGTAAGCTGAATATAACGGACAGGATGGAAACCCGGTACAGGTATTATGCCAATGCCACCCTTGACCTGAAGCTTGATAATGGTTCTATTCTCTTCAGTAGTAATTATGGCCAGACCAACCGGGAAGAGATCCGCAGGAGGCGCAGGTACAGGGTGGATGCATCTTACCAGGAGTATGA
>JANTFK010000104.1 GCA_024763595.1 Bacteroidales bacterium
GACTTGCAAAAACCAGGAAAGAGATACAGGGAAAACCGATACGGATCAGGGTAACCAGGAAGATACAGCAACTTCAGCCCTGCAACGTGGTTTTTGTTGGCAAGGAGGGTAGATTTCAGATTGAAGATGTACTGAAAAAAATTAAAGGGACCAATACGCTGCTTATTTCTGAAGGCTATCCATTCCGTTCTTCCATGATCAACTTTGTGGTAAGTGCTGGAGAGCCAAAATTTGAGGCCAACGAAGAACTCATGAAGCAGGAAGGGCTTCATGTAAATGAACTTTTTTTGGCTCAGGCTGTGAAAACCAGAGAGGACTGGGAGGCACTTTATGAAGTTACCGAAAATGAACTGGAGAAAGAGAAAAGCATTACCGAACAGCAAAATATCCTGATAGAAAGACAGTTAAAGGAGATAAACGAGCAGAAGAGACTGATCAGGGAGAACAGTGAGACACTGCTGCAACTAAGAGATGCCATTGCAGAACGGGAAAGAGAGATCGAGGAAAAGACAAAGGTACTGGAGCAGCAGGAAGCGGAAATTAGCTTGCAGAAACGGACCATGGTCGAACAGGTGAACGAGGTGCTTCGGCAAAGGGGGATCCTGGAGGAACAGGAGAAGATGATCGGGGAAAAGGAGAAAATAATCACCTCCAGGGAAGCGGAGATCAGGGCACAGGATGAAAAGATTGTGTTGCAGGCTGAAGCCATTCAGAAACAGAAGATTATCATTTTTTCTGCCATCGTAGCACTGCTGTTGCTGTTTGGTCTTGTATATTTTGTATGGAAGAATTACAGGAATAAGAAAAAGGCCAATCTCCTCTTGCAGGCCCAGCGGGATCAGATCGCTTACCAGAAGAAACATATTACAGACAGCATCGAATACGCGAAGAAAATACAGGCGGCTATTCTGCCATCAATGGAACTTTTCACAGATGAGTTGGATCATTTTGTACTGTTTAAACCCAGGGACATTGTCAGTGGTGACTTTTACTGGGTTGAGAAGATTGATGAAAAGTTCCTGGTAATCGCAGCAGATTGCACCGGCCATGGTGTCCCCGGAGCCTTTATGAGCATGTTGGGTATCAGTTTCCTGAATGAAATTGTGCTTTCGAAACATATGCTGCAGCCTGACCAGATCCTGAACACCCTGCGGGATAAGATCATTGTTGCCCTGAAGCAGGAGAGAGAAAGCAAAATCAAGGATGGAATGGATATGACTGTTTGTCTACTGGATATTCCGGGTAGAAAGCTGCTCTTCAGTGGAGCGCATAATCCTTTGTACCATCTAAGGGAAGGTGAACTGACAGAGATAAAAGGGGATAAAATGCCGGTGTCCTATCATGACGTAATGGATTCCTTTACCCTGCATGAAGTGGTATTGAAACCCGGAGATACTTTCTATACAAGTTCTGACGGGTATGTTGACCAGTTCGGGGGTCCGTTACAGAAGAAGTTTCTGGCGAAAAATTTCAGGAACCTGTTGGTCTCCATACAGGATCTCTCTATGGTGGAACAGGGTGCAAAACTGGATCAGGAGTTTGAAGCGTACCGTGGTGAACTGGAACAGGTGGATGATGTTGTGGTCATCGGTATAAAGGTCTAATAACAATTCCAGTAGGTGGTGATGCCGCCAACGGTAACCGGGGACTGGTCCTTTTTTTCTTGCAGTTGATCACCGCAAAAAGGAAGCGGGGTGCCATACGTGACATCACCGTTCGCATCTTCAGTGACCAGTTCGCAGGTTCCGCACTCCTCGATGAAATCACAGGCAGGCAGCAATCCCAGTGTAAACATGACAACTCCGGTTATTAATACGATTCGTTTTTTCATAATCTTCTGATGAACTTCAGCACAAAATTAGAAATAATAAAAATGATCAGGCAGATATTGGATATATATACGTGTCTTTTTAATAAAAGGTTCCGGAGGATTCAGGGCATATTGCTAAATTCGGCTTGATATTCGTCTGTATGGCATGAAACAGTTCAAACGAAAAATCTTAAAAATTACCGGATGGACCCTGATCACGTTCTTTTCAGTACTCCTGCTGGCTTTGATGGCCTTTTACCTGGGACAGGGTTATGTGATGAGGCGGGCTGTGGCCTATATGAATGAACAACAGCCCGGTGAGGTGAAGATGGAAAAAATGAACCTGCTTCCCTTTAAGCATTTCCCGGATGTTTCGCTTCAGCTTCGGGGAGTTACATTTTATGAAAAGCCTGTTTATCCCGATTCACTCTATCAGGAACCTGTTGTCTCCCTGAATGATCTCTATATGACACTGGATGTGGTGGATCTGGTGAGAGGTGAGATCCAGGTGTCGGAAATGGGATTAAAAAATGGCTTTATCAGGCTGGAGATCTGTGAAGACTCTGTGACCAACCTGGAAAAAGCACTGGGATTGAGGTTGTTCGATACAGCTTCCGGCAGTATCGCCACCGACGGGGATACTGCAACGGATGACAGGCTATTAAACATCAACCTGGACAGAATTGAGGTTGAAAATGTCCTGGCGCTGATGAATGACCATACCAGCGGGGATCATATACGGTTAACAGTAGAGCGGTTGGAAAGCAGTTTCGGGTACCATCCCGGCAAGGTGAACGCAGCACTTGCACTAAAACTTGATATAGACTCTGTCAACTATATGACATACAAGGATAATTCGGGACATGTTTTTCAAATGGAGGGTTCCCTGAAAATGGATCCGGGTAACAAACATATCGACATCGATACCAGCTGGTTAAAGGTGGCAGGTCTTGAACTGGAGACCTGGGGCTCATATGACTATCGTGACGAACCGGCAGTAGATATTGCGTTCAGGGCGCGAAATGAAGGGCTTGAATTATTGAACTTTCTTTTCAGAGGTGTGCTTGACCTGGATGAGATTGAACAAATAGGATCTGGTAGCATTCATTTGAATGGAACGGTGCAGGGGGGAATCATTGATCAGTTGCCATTGCTTCGTATCAACGGGACTGCCAGTGAACTCGGGTTGAGAATTAAATCCCTGCAAAAAGATATCACAGATATTAACTTCAGTGCCTTTGCCACCAACGGGGCAAACCCCGATCTGAGTGAGGGAAGGGTGGAGATACAGGGATTTACTGCAACTTTTCCGGATGGTGCTGTTAATTGCGATGCATCAGTTTATAACATGATTTCACCTGAAGTAAAACTTGATATAAATGGAAAGATTCAGCTGGACGGAATAGAGAAAATTGTAAATACGAAATTACTCAGTGACCTAACAGGACTGCTCACACTGGAAGGGGAAATAAGCGGGGTAGTAGATCGTGAAACAGGGGAGTTCCTGAATAACCGTGGAGCTTTGCATGCAGGCCTCTGTGACGTGGGGTTCAAGGTGCATCAGGACAGCATCACGGTAGACAAGGTAAGGAAACTGAACGGGGAACTCTTTTTGCATGATAATCTGATGGGTATAAGAGAGATGAAACTGGATTACAATGGCAATTCATTAGCCGTGGATTTCACTGCAGAGAACCTGTTGCTCAGTTTATTGGCTAATAAAGGTAATCTGAAAACGGACCTTTCATTTACATCAGATGAAATCCGTCCGTCCACATTATTGCACGATACCACTCCCGGTATGATGGGTATGGAGCTGCACGGACTCCGTTTCAGGGCTGAGGCCGGGATCTCATCAAAAGAGCTGAATGCATGGCTGAAAGAAGATGTTGTTCCAGAGTTCAGCTTTTCACTGGATAGTTTTGCTGTCGGACTTCCTCATTTAGCAGAAATATCGGATATGAAAGCTTCCCTTACAGTTGGGCCCGATACTGTTTGGGTGCATGGTCTTGATGGCATCGTTGGGGAAAGTAATATTCATTTTTCCGGACTACTGACAAACTATGGAGCACTGTCAGACACCATGGTTGGTAGGAATGTTTCGCTGGAATATAATCTCTCCTCCGCTTTAATCAGGGCAGAAGACTTTTTCACATTCAGGGATACATTTCTGCTGCCGGAAACATACCAGGATGAATACCTGAAGGATTTTCACCTGACGGGTTCGCTGGAACTACCTTCAGAAGGGATTATATATGATACTGTTCCAATGGATCTGGGAATCGAGATCGAAAATCTTGGATGGCAGTTCAGATATTATCCCCTCCCTTTCAAACAGTTTCGTCTGAAAATGCGTAAAGAGCAGGAGAACCTGTTTATTGATGATTTCAGGGGCAGGATCGGGGAGAGTAACCTGGAGATGAATGCTGTCATCAGGAATTTCACAGATACCCTGTTGCAAAACTGGCAAGGGAATGTAGTGCTGAGATCTGACCTGCTCGATCTCAATACATTACTCAGTTATCATCTACCCGGGACAGAAACGGACACCACTTCAGGTGATAAAGATAGCGTAGCGGATACCATCCGGGCAGGTGAACCTCTGGTACTATACCGGATAGATTATCCCGGTCTTGAATTAAATGTGAATATAGGTGAGTTACGGTACGGCACCTATGCCCTGTATGGACTGGATGGAAAGTTCAGGACTACTCCGGAGAAACTATTTTACCTGGACAGCCTGGTAACCCTGGTGAAAGGAGGGGGAAGACTGGAGATGAACGGACAATTAAATGTGGCCGATTCGGGACGTTATATCATGGATGCAGAGGTGAACCTGAAAGAGGTTGATATCAATGACCTGGACTTTGAGCTCCAGACAGGTGATGAAACCTATACACTCAAGAAGAATTTTGCAGGCAGGGTTACTGCAAATGGTATGGCCGAGCTCTTTATTTCTCCGGACCTGAAAGTGGATATGTCCACAACCACCGCAAGTTTTAATGTGACCATCGAGGATGGGTCCCTGATTAATTTCACACCTTTGGAGGAAGCAGGTAGATACCTGGATAACAAGGATCTGGACAGTGTCAGATTCGCCACTATGCGAAACAGCTTTACCCTGAAGAATGGCAGGATCATCGTTCCGTTGATGAATGTGGAGTCGACCATCGGACAATTACTGATTGAAGGGGAACAGGGACTGGATAACAGTTATCTCTACCTGGTACGCGTACCCCCCAGGCTGGCCATGGAAGCTGCCAAAAGTGCTGTGAGTGAAGCAGACAGGCAGGATGAGGCGGATCGGATACAACAGATGAAAAGCGGAAAATTCCTGGTGATGACAGTATGGAGCGACGGCAAAGAATCTGACCTGAAGATGGGGGATAAAAGGGAGAAGTTCAAACAATGAAGGAGCTCCGTTTTGCCCTGGGATATGTACCCCATCGCCTGTGGGGTAATTTGTTACAGGCACAGTTTCTGGAAAAGGAGCCGGGAAAAGAATTTTTTACCCCGGCAGAGCATATTCATCATGAGATATCAACATCTGCAATCCGGCGGTTAAGCCCCATGCAGCGGGAGGTGGTTCAGCTTATGGATGCCTACAGTGACCGGAACCTGCACAAACTGTTTTCCAGAAAGAAGACAGTAAAACAATTTCAGGATAGTGTGGATGAGGCCACTATCCGGGATCACATCAGACCCTATATTGAAAAGTATCTTCATAAGATCCTTGAAATTGCCCGTGATAACAGATTCAGTCTCTTCATTCAGGGCAAACATGAGCGGAACATTTTTCCTGAGGATTTTATTCACATGGAGAAAGAACCGGCTGAGCCGCTCTTCATTTTTCAGTTTGCGGGTCAGTTGTCATACGCGCTTCACCTGACCCATCTGCACAAGAGACTTAAACTGAATGAAGGATTTACAGAGATAATATGTAATACTCCCGCTGTTATACTGCTGGACAGATCCATCTATTTTATCAATGATATCGATGGAAAGAAGCTGAAACCTTTTCTGGTAAAGGAACGTGTGGAGATCCCGGCGGGAGTGGAACAAAAGTACTTCTCCACTTTTGTGCGGAAAACACTCCGGGATTATCACACACTTACGGAAGGGTTTACGGTTGAAACACCAGATGTGCGCCCTGAAGCTGAATTGATCCTTGAAAGGGGACTCGATAACAAGCCTGTCTGGATTTTGGCCCTGCACTACAAAGGCCATGTCATCGCTGCTGACAGCAAATTAAAGAGATTTGTGGATTACACCAGTCAAGGGGGGCGGCACCATTTCGAACAGATCGACCGGGATCAGGTATGGGAGGAAGAGGTGATCAGGATCCTGCAGGAGCATGGCTTCAACTCCAGGGATAATAAATTGTTTCATTTAAAGAAAACATTTATTGAGGATGATGAAAACAGTTTATATTCAGCAATAAATTTTATTAATTCAAATGGACCGTCTCTTACCGAAGCAGGAATCAGGATTCGTCACAGGCTGAAGGAAAACTATTTTCTGGGTGAGATTACACTGAAGATTGAATCGGGTGAGCATCAGGACTGGTTCGATATTTATGGAGAGATCTGTTTCGGGGAACACAGGGTGCCGTTTCTTGCTTTGCGTAAGCATATTCTGAATGGGATCAGGGAGTATCCATTACCGGGAGGAGAACTGGCCATACTGCCCGAAGAGTGGTTCGCGAGATACCAAGCCATGTTTGAGTTTGGAAAAGCGGAAGGGAAGCGGATCCTGATCCATAAGCAGCACTTTTCCATGGTAGAGGGACCCGTCAGGGATTTTCATGCGGAAACCCTGAAAAAGCTTGAAAAACTCAACCGGTTACAGTCATTACCTTCAGCACCACTGCCCCTGGGACTCCATGCGGAACTGCGGGATTACCAGATGGAAGGATTTAAATGGCTCAGTTTCCTGAAAGAGAATGGTTTCGGAGGCTGCCTGGCTGATGATATGGGACTTGGCAAAACCCTTCAGGCCATAGCGATCCTGCTGAAGTCAAAAGCTGACGGGACAGGCCTGACTACACCCAATGCCGGTCAGGATGTGCCAACCCGGGAAGGTCAACTCTCTTTATTCGGGGAGAACCATAAGCAATTCACTTCTCTGATAGTTGTCCCTGCATCCCTTCTGCACAACTGGAGCCGGGAATGCAGAAGATTTGCACCGGGGTTGAAGCTCCTGGAACATGTGGGCAATCAGCGGAACCGTGATTTATCCAATTTCCCCTATTATGACCTGGTTGTTTCAACCTATCATACGGTGCGTCAGGATATACTCCGCTTTTCAGCTTTTCATTTTGATTATATTATACTGGATGAAAGCCAGATGATCAAAAATCCTTTTTCCAAATTATACCAGGCCATGGTTGAGCTCAGGTCTGAACATAAAATAGTGCTCACCGGAACACCCATTGAGAATTCACTGACCGATCTCTGGTCGCAGATAAATTTTATTAATCCCGGCCTGCTGGGACCCCTCAGTTTTTTTAAACGCAGTTTTGTACAACCCATCGAAAAAAGAGAGGATGAACAGCGAGAAGAGAAGCTGAAGGAGTTGATCAATCCGTTCATACTCAGACGCACCAAACAGGAAGTGGCCAGGGAATTACCTCCGATCCTGGAACAGATACGTTACTGCAACATGACCGAATCCCAGCGAAGCATATATGAAGAGGAGAAATCACAGGCCAGGAATTCCATCCTTGAAAACCTTCATGAAGTTGGACTGGAGAGATCGTCTATCATCGTATTGCAGGCCCTCACGCGCCTTCGCCAGATTGCCAATCATCCGGCCATGATGGATGATATGAAAGAGATCGACTCGGGAAAGTTTTTCGAAGTTTACAGGGATATCCAGAGTGTGGTTTCGGAAGGGCATAAGGTACTGATGTTTTCATCCTTTGTGAAACATCTGGAGATCTTCAGGGAACAACTGGAGAGAGATCGACTGGGATATGCTTACCTGACCGGATCTCATAACCGGAAACAGCGGGAGGGTGCTATAGCGGCATTCCAGGAGGAGGCTGCATGTAAACTCTTTTTGCTCTCACTGAAAGCCGGGGGAGTGGGACTGAACCTGACAGCTGCTGATTATGTCTTTATCCTGGATCCGTGGTGGAATCCCGCTGCTGAAATACAGGCGTTGAGCAGGGCCCACAGGATCGGTCAGGAGAAAAAGATATTTGTGTACCGTTTCATCTCCACCGGTACCATTGAAGAGAAGATCCTGCTGTTACAGGAGCGAAAGAAGAAGCTGGCAGAAACATTTATATTCTCTAATAATCCCCTGAAAAATCTTTCAGAAAAAGAGATGTTGGAACTGTTCAGCTAGGCTGGTGGTTGTCAGAATCTGTAAGTAAGGGTGGCCAGTGCACCTCCCTGTAACGGGGCAAGGCCCAACCGGAGGGATTGGGATGATCCCTGCATCCTTTCCCGTGCTGATTCGGCCCTGGAAAATGCATAAGAAGTCATGGCCACAATACTGGCCGAACCCAGGATTCCGCTTGCAATGGTCAGGGGAAGTGTTGCTCCCCAGTCCGTGGTAAAACCGTAAAGCGCCAGGGAAGTGGGAATGACAGAGAGGGCATAGAGGGTCCACCCAAGCATGGCCCTGGGATTTGAGAGTTGATGACTGATATCCACGGATCGTCCTCCGGCATAGATCAGCGGGGGAGCTGCCAGGATCATAACAGAAGCCGGAATGCCTGCAATACCTGCGTTCCATTCATTCACAAGTGCCGAGATAAACATCAGCCCTACTACAGAGGGAGCGGTAATGTATCCAATGGTAACAGCTTCCCCGGCCCATCCTGTTGTAGGGGTGGAAATTTGCACCGAATCCCGGGGAACAGTATCCTGTTGCAACGGATCATGCGCATGCAGGGGAGCAGGGACCTGAAACAGTAAAATCGTAATAATAACCAGAAGTCTGCCCATAATGATCCTTGTAAAGCTGACAAGTTACATATTTTCCGTTTTACTCACTACCTTTATTTCATGCGTGTATGTCTGTTGAAATAGGTAAAATACAGGATGAGCCGCTCTTC
>JANTFK010000105.1 GCA_024763595.1 Bacteroidales bacterium
TTTTTCCCCAGGATGTGGAGTTCTCAGCCCAAGCATGCAAATGAGTATATATACTGGGCCAGGATGGACGAATCCAAACTCTATGATGTACAGCGTGATGCAGAAGGGAAGCCGGTAATGAACCAGATGGGAGGGTACAGTTATGATCGATCCAAACCCATTGCCATTCCCACGTTTGGTGAAAACCTGCGCTTCTTTTTCAGATACCAGATCGGGTATATGTACCTGCGCTATTTCATGTGGAATTTTGCAGGGAGGCAGAATGACATTCAGGGTCACGGAGAGCTGACAAAAGGGAACTGGATCAGCGGAATCAATTTTATTGACCAGGCCAGACTCGGGCCACAACGTAACCTGCCCGGCTTTATAACCGAAAACAAGGGTCATAATAAGTATTATATGCTTCCATTGTTACTGGGACTGCTGGGAGCCTATTTTCACTATAAGAAACACAACAGGGATTTCTGGGTGGTTACCCTGCTGTTCCTCTTAACCGGAATGGCCATTGTGGTCTACCTGAACCAGTACCCCCTGCAACCAAGGGAGCGTGATTATGCCTATGCCGGTTCCTTCTACGCCTTTGCCATCTGGATTGGAATTGGTGTTGCGGGGCTTATTGAATATTTGTTAAAAAAGAAAAAATCTGTTCTTACGGCCGGGTTGCTTGTGCTGGCATCGCTGATCCTGGTCCCGGGTATCATGGTCAGGGAGAACTGGGATGATCACGACCGATCGGATCGATACACAGCACCTGCATTTGCCAGGAATTTCCTGAACTCATGTCTACCCGGAGGGATCATGTTTACCAACGGCGATAACGATACCTTTCCGCTCTGGTATTTGCAGGAGGTGGAAGGAGTGCGGACCGATGTCCGGATCGTGAACCTGAGTTACCTGACTGCCGACTGGTACATTGAACAGATGAAACATACTTTCTATGATTCTGAAGCGTTGCCCATCAGCATGACCAGGGAGCAATATCTGCAGGGGAAACGGGACTATGCATACCTGGTGGAGACGGCCGGGGTGCTGATCAAGGAGAAATATGTGGTGAACCGGGAGAAATATGAAGAAAGAGTAATGGAGGTCTATCACAGCCTTCTGCAGATCGTGGAATCCTCCCTGCTTCCGCAGGACCATAGCAAGGACTACAAGGCTATCCTGGCCCTGGAGCAAAATATGGATCCGCTTCGCCTGTATGGGTATATGCGCACATTTAACAACCAGAAGATAGCTGACCGTATCAATCTGGATTTGGATTCAATGAAGGAATTAAACAGCCGTATGGACCGGATCATCAAGGAGATTGATGCGGACTATGCTCCGCTGAAGGAAGCATTTGCCTTTATGCTGTCGGATGACCCCCGGTTCCGCCAGGGTCAGTACTTCATCCCTGCCCGGAAGTTTGTGATCCCGGCAGATTCCGCAAAACTTGCCGACTGGGTAGTTCCCGACGGTTTTGAAGAGGACCGTGTTGACCAGGTTCGTTTTACACTCTCTGAAAGGGTTCTCTATAAGAACCTGCTTACCGTGCTGGATCTGCTGGGAACCAATGATTGGAAAAGACCCATCTATTTCTCAACAACGGTCTCTTCAGAATATTATCTGAACCTGCAGGATTATTTTCTGCGTGAGGGCCTTGCCCTGAGGGTGGTCCCGATTTACAGTCCGCAGGCCGCTTATCTGGGGAGGGTGAAGAATGATGACATGTATCAGAAGCTGATGGAGGAGTTTGACTGGGGCGGACTGGATACTCCCGGGATCTATATGGACGAAAACAACCTGCGGATGACCATTCACTACCGGTATGCCTTTGCCGTGCTTGCAGGTGCACTGCAGGATGAAGGTAAAACCGAGCAGGCCAAGGAGGTGCTGGACCGGTGCATGGAACGTATGCCGGAGGAGAATGTTCCTTTCAATGCAGGCATCACCCCGATCATTCAGGGATACTTCAGTGTGGGAGATACAGCCACCGCCCTGACCATGGTTGAAAAGTTTGAACAGAAACTTGAATCGGAACTGGATTATTACCTGGTACTATCAAAAAGCGGGAAATCCCGTTTTGACCGGACCGCTAATGATTTTCTTGGTGCCGTCAGGGATATCAATGCATTGCGGAGTATGTGCCTGGGATTTGGGGAGACAGAATCTGCAAGCAGGCTGGAAGAGAAATTGCGTTTGTACGGGCAGGAGTATGACCGCCTGTTCCGGTAAATCAGGATACTGGTAATAATCGGGCTGCTTGAACCGTTAATAATATATGTTGATCGTCAGGCCTCCTTCACTGTTGATACGTGCTTTGCCCAGGATGACCTGGAACCTGCGGAATGGACAAAATGAAGTTTACCTGACATTCGATGATGGTCCCACACCTGTGGTTACGCCCTGGGTACTGGACTGCCTGAAGGAGGCTGATGCAAAGGCTACTTTCTTTTGTCTCGGGCGCAATGTGGACAAGTTCCCTGATCTTTATAACCGGATCCTTGCTGCCGGTCACTCCGTGGGAAACCACAGTTACAGTCACCTGAAAGGATTCCGTTCCGGCATCAAACGATACATGGATGATATCAACCTGGCATCGGATCTGATCAATTCAAAATTGTTCCGTCCCCCCTACGGCAGGATCTTACCAGGTCAGGTCAGGTCTGTGCGGGAGCATTACGATATCATCATGTGGGATGTGCTGAGCATTGATTACAACCGGCGCCTTTCCGGCGAACGCGTCCTGAAGAATGTGACCAGTAATGTAAAACCTGGATCCATCATTGTGTTCCATGACTCGGACAGAGCCAGTGACAACCTCTACTTTGCCCTTCCCCGGGCCCTGGAGTTTCTTCAGGAAAACGGTTACCGGTTGAGTTCCATTCCCAACAGCGGATTGCGCAAAACGGAAATGAACCTGAATGATGCTGCGAGCTGATTATGCCATCCATTGCATATAAACCAGCAGAACGATGACAACCCACAACACCAGTTCATGGGTCCAGGGGTTTTTCCTGCGATGGAAGTAATTGGACAGGAGGTACGAAACCGGGATCGCTATGAATACAAGAGTTGCCGGGTCAAAACGGGCAATCAGTACAAAGAACAGGATTCCTGCCAGGAACATAAAGAACATGACCTGGTAGATATTCTGAATCACTGTTTTCCGTGTGGGGAAATGATTAAACATATAGAGACTGGCAATGAAAACCAGTAGTAACAAAAATCCATAATAGATATTGATACTGTAATGATGGGGGATGAATCCCCGGGTGAATGCGAGATTGGATCTGATCAATGTGGCAAGTTCGGAAAAGTTGTCCAGTATCCCCCAGTACCAGGTCAGGAGCAGAAGTGCCAGCAGGAAATAGGCAATAACGGGGTAGAAGAGTTCCCGCCATGTTACTGTACGCATAATAGCCAGGCTGATCCAAACCAGGGGAAGGAACCAGACCAGTTTCAGATAGAACATACTACCCAGGGCCAGCACAAGCGACGCCATAAAAACTGATGAAGTATCCGGTCTTTTGTCATGCACCTCAAAAAGGATCGCAAAACTGAAGAGGTAAAAAACGGCTCCTGTCAGTGCAGGACTCACCTGTTGAGAGGAGGGTAATGCAGCTGTGAAAAGAAACATAAACACAGCTGGCATCACGGAACGGAAATCCAGCAACACATTACGCACACTGATTCGTATCAGCATGTAGCCCATGAACAGGAGCAGCATCAGGGCAATGATATGATTCAGGAGAGGGACTGTATGAATGGCCCCGAAGAGCAGGTTGTAAAATGGCATTCCGGTGTAACTGGTCAATGGTGCTCTGCCACCGTGAGTTGTAACCTGGACAAACGACTTTGCAAATAAACCCAGCAGCAACAGCACCATTCCTGTCGTACCGGTTGTCCGGTTGTCTTTTAAGATGCGCAGTAAGATCATAGATCAAATCCGATATCCCTGCGGAAATATTTCCCTTCAAACCGGATCTTTCCCGCACTGGCATAGGATCTTTTCAATGCTTCCTGCATGCCAGCCCCATAAGAACTTACGGCTATTACCCTGCCACCGCTGGTTACAATTTTATTACCGTTAATGCTGGTACCTGCATGGAACAACACACTGTCCCGGACCTCTTTGAGACCCGAGATCTCCTTCCTTTTCTCGTAACTGCCCGGGTATCCCCCCGAAACCAGCATGACCGTAGTTACGGTCCGGTCGTCCACATCCAGTTCCATTTCAGAAAGCCTTCCCTCTGCTGTTGCTTTCATCAGTTCAACAAAATCGGTTTTGATCCTGGGCAGGATCACCTCCGATTCCGGGTCGCCCATCCGTACATTGTATTCAATCACATAGGGATCATCATCCTTATTCATCAGGCCCAGAAAAATAAAACCCTTGAAAACGATACCCTTGTCTTTCAAACCCTGGATGGTCGGTTTCACAATGCGGTCCTCCACCTTTTTCATAAAGGCAGCATCGGCAAAAGGTACAGGTGAAACAGCACCCATCCCACCTGTATTCAGCCCTGTATCTCCCTCTCCGATTCGCTTGTAATCTTTGGCTTCGGGCAGGATCAGGTATCCCTCACCGTCGGTAAGGACAAAGACAGAAAGTTCGATACCCTGCAGGAACTCTTCCACTACCACCTTACTGGAAGCTTTCCCGAATTTTCCTTTAAGCATACTGGCGAGCTCCTGCTGTGCCACCTTCAGATCATTGATGATCAGCACGCCTTTCCCGGCTGCCAGTCCATCTGCCTTCAATACATAGGGTGGTTCCAGTGTTGCAAGATAATCCCGTCCCTCTGATACAGTATAATCAATAAAGGTCCTGAAGCTGCCTGTAGGAATATCATTCTCAAGCATAAAAGTCTTGGCAAAATCTTTGCTTCCCTCCAGTTCTGCACCTGCTCTGACAGGCCCGATCACCGGTACATCTTTCAGATCCGGGTTTTCCAGAAAGAAGTCGGCAATCCCGGCCACCAGCGGAACTTCCGGTCCGACCACCACCAGGTCAATATGCTCTCTGAGCACCAGTTCCCTGATCCCGTCAAAATCCTCAACACCCACCGGTACATTGGTTCCCACTTCGGCTGTCCCGGCATTTCCAGGAGCAATAAAAAGTCTGTCCAGTTGCGGACTCTGGGCCATCTTCCAGGCAAGTGCATGTTCGCGGCCACCGCCTCCGATAATCAGTATGTTCATATCACAATATTTAGATTCTTTCAGGAATGTTTTACGCAACGAAGTTACGTCCTATGGGGACAATCCCAGGTTGCTTTTTATTTAAAACTGCTATAAATACCTTTTCAAATAAAAAAGGCTGCCTTACAAATATAAGACAGCCTTTGTAAAGATTACTATTTAGCATTTCCTAATTCACCACAATTCCCGATTTCAGGGTCTGCCCGTCAATTCGCAGCATATACATGCCTTTTGCAAGGTCGGAAACATCGATGGTTTCCCGGATCACACTGCCACTGGAATATACCTGGCGGCTCAATACTACCTGTCCCGTCAGACTCAATAGTTCCACTGAACACGCCACCCCATCAAAGGGCATTTCCAGCGTTATCAAGCCAGATGCCGGATTGGGATATACCTTGAGCTGCATCGAAGAAAAATCCTGGAAACCCACATGAGTCAGATCCTTGATCTCAATGGTATCTGTAGCAGCAGGCCCACAATTATTCAGGTCATTTACCTCTACAACATAGAGGCCTGAATCTCCGGATGCGAAATTAAATATCCCGAGAACCTGTGGTGTCCCACCCGGTTGCAGTGTAAATACATAGGGTGATGTACCCCCTGTGGCAGACACCTCAATCAGACCATCTGCTTCCAGTGTGATATCCTGGGTAGTTATCACCTGTACCTTCAATGTGTCGGGTTGCCCAACCGAGACCACAGGTCCCGGCTGCGTACAATTTTCCGCATCAATCACCACAACCGCGTAATCTCCAGCTGGTAAATCCCCAAAATAAGCTATATCCTGATAACTCAGCCCATTGTCAATGGAATACTTCCATGGCGCGCCAAATCCGCCTGTTGCCAGGATCTGCAATGCTCCCGTGCTATCTCCGTAACAGGTATTTACATCCTGCTTGATGATGTTGTCGATGGAAATACTCTGACAACCGATAACTCCCAATACCATATAGAAAGAAGTGCCATCGGAGGTGTAAATACTATCTCCCAGGACCAGCAAATCTGAGTTTGTCCTCATGAGGGTATACAGATTATTTTCTCCTTTGAATAAACCTCTGCCCTGATCGTTGCTGTTATTTCGGCCATTGTATTGATTGGCTTCTCTGAAATTACCATCCTTATCCAGGGCACCGGTAAACATGTCAACATCACCAAGTCCTTCGGAAATGAGACTGATTCCTCCCCAGTTCAAGGTGTCTTCAAAATATCCTGAGATCCATATTTTTTCATCAAAAAACTCCATATTAAAAGTCTTATCTTCATATTTGCCCCCCATGGTTTTGAACCAGGTAAGATCCCCTGAAGATGAATATTTAGCGATAAAAAGATCAAATGAACCATGATTACCTATGATTTCGTTAACTGAAGAAGCATTTGCATCGACCAGCAGTGTGTCACTATTATAATAACCTGAAACATAGACATTATCCTCATCATCTTTTAAGATAGCATAACTAAATTCATCTCCGGCACCCCTGATTGTTCTGATCCAGGAGATCGTACCTGTACTATCGGAAGCAAATAAATGCACATCATTTTTATTGTTATATGCAACGATCGTATCATCTTCAAACCCAACAGAATCAGCAAATACCCCAGTAAATAAATAAGAGTTTGTATCCCCATAAATATCATTTATCTTACTATTACTGTTATTCAATGAACTAATTTGTTTCAGCCATTTAACGTTTCCGTTTGTTGGATCAAATGCTCCATAGAAGTAATCTGCATATGATTTGTTGGAGTAAAGACTCAATTCATTGTAAATATTAATACTATCTATAAACAGGCCTGCCAAAATAACGTTTCCACTTTCATCTGATCCCAACGTTGTGGGTAACTGAAAACTGGCGCCCTGTCCGGCATTTCTGGCCCAGATTACATCTCCGGAATCATTCAGGCCTAAAAGGAAAATATCAAATGAGCCGGAACTCTCAATAGAATCTGTAGGGGAATATTTGAAATTTCCCAAAAAACCACCGGTTAATAAAATATCTCCACCACTGCTTACAGATACACCCCCAAATACATAGTCTGATAATGTACTTCCAAAATTTTTCATCCAGTCAACTGTTCCATTAGAGAGAAACTTGATCAGGTAATAATCTCTTCCTCCGTATGATGTTATGGATTGTCCTCCGGAAGATGATAATGTGCCTTCAAAATAGCCATATGACAATATCTCGCCATTACTGTTAATTGTGGAGGAAATTTCGATAAATGATTGAGTGCATGAAATTTTATTTGATCCAATCCATGACTGAGCATTCACATAGACTAAACTAAAAGCCAGAAGGATTGTGAGATATAACGCTTTTTTCATAATATGTAAGGTTTAAAAAAAATTTTTAAAATCTCGAGCCATCATAGGGGAATCCCTCAAATTCACCTACTGTGCTTCCACCTAAAGTCTGCTTGAATTTCAAACTGCGGATTTCGGGTTTTTTCCATTTATTCTTATTTGCTTCAGGCTTCTTCATCATACTATTTTAAACTCGGTAAAATCATTACTTTTTTGCGGTAGGCACCACGCATGTGCCTGAAATGTTCCTTCAGTTGCAACTCCTATTCTAATTGGTACCAAAATCCCATATCCCATCAGATACTCCCGAATTACCATACTTTCTATCAGGCATGTGATTTTCCAGGGAAGAAGTTTACCAATCCTGATTAATTGACTGATATCCGTTGAATAGGGTTGCAAATCATTCTCCACTTTAAAGTCCTGCTGTCTGAAATATTTCCGGTAATAAAACTTTTAAGGTACAAACTTAACCAATATACTAAATTTCAGAAGAAGCAAAATCATTTTAAACAACTTTGCTTTCTGTGGTCCTTCGGATTGAAAGAAAAAACGTATACCCCTAATCAGCTCTTTCATTGATAATCTCAATTATATTGTTATTAAGAGAATTTTGTAAAAAAGCCATGGTGTCACTTAGGCAGGCTTCTTCAGAAACCTGATAGGTCTGCATAAGTTGTGATAAAAGATTTTTAAAAGAAGATTCATTATCCAGGAGATGCCAGATATCACTGCCGACGCTATTTAAATTGTAGTACTCACCATTAGCAATGCTGAGTATTACTACTTCATTATCAATCTCACTATACACCAGATCGGGGTTTCTGCGAAATCGTGTATCTAAATTAATCTCTTTTTTTCGCATGCTTTTCATAAGCTCAAACAAATATATAAAATATTACACACTTTAATAATAACTCAGAACTCTATGCTTGTCAATGTTTGCATCGTGAATTCAGCACTCTAAAACTTTGTTTATAATGAAATCTGCCAATTCCATGATTTGAAGGGGAGACTCCGGACGCTCAACAAGGTAGGCTTTAAATGCGTTTGCTAATCTAGTAAGGTTTTCAAAGTGGTTATGAATCTGATACATCTCTTCGAGATAATGTACACGAAATGTGTGCTGCATTAGCAGGTTGAATTTCTCAGCACCAAAAATCTGCCTGAAGTAAAACCCAGGAGTTTCTTTTTTGTTTAAAAATATGATCTTATTAATGATAACTGGTTCCTGAGTTGCCAGGGGATGAAGTGGTTTATAGTATTTTTCATGATCAGGGGTGACATTTTCGAGATTTTCGTTTTGTTGAAAATGTTCGAGCACATCTTTCCAGAGCTTAATGTGGGGTAATCCCGGTTGCAGGAAGGGAAG
>JANTFK010000106.1 GCA_024763595.1 Bacteroidales bacterium
CCGGCGTACCGAACCGGCTTCGCTTTTTATCAGCATAACGGACAATACAGCAGAGGTGGCCGGAAAGGCATATCCCATCGAAGTGATCGCAGAGGGTGAAGAACAGGTGACTTTCAGGGGAGCTTTTCCTGTCGCCCCCGGAATATCAGTCACCGGATTAACCCTGTTGAAAGGGGAGGAAAAACTGGTCCTGGATCTGGAAGGATCCGGTAACAGGGTCATTCTTGAACGTTACGACCGGATGATAGAGCGTAAAGTCAAAGCGTTTGCTGAAGTGGACCTGACCGCCGATATTACTCACCTGTCGGCACAGCAAAAAGAGCTGCTCCGGATGCTGTTTGAAGTGGCGGATATCATGGAAAATATTTACTGGGAACAGGCATTCCCCGACAGGAATGCGGCCCTGGAAGCCATAGTGGATCCGAATGTTGCCAGGTTTTTTACCATTAATTACGGTCCCTGGGAAAGGCTCAACGGAAATCTTCCCTTTCTGCCCGGTTATGGTTCCAAGCCGGCTGGTTCGGGTTTTTATCCGGCCGATATGACCAAAGCGGAATTTGAGGCGCTGGATGATCCTGCAAAAACCGGTCTTTATACACTTATCAGGAGAAACCAGGATGGAAAGCTGGAGGTTGTTCCCTACCACATCGCATATGCCGGCCAGGTTGAAAAAGCATCTGCATTGTTGAAAAAAGCATCTCTTCTGGCAGAGGATCCGGGTTTTAAAAAATACCTGGCACTGAGAGCGGAAGCCCTGTTAACGGACGACTACTACGCTTCCGATCTGGCCTGGATGGATATGAAAGAGAATGATATCGATTTCGTAGTTGGTCCCATTGAAAACTACGAAGATGCGCTCTATAACTACAAAGCTGCCCACGAAGCCTTTATCCTGATCAAAGACAGGGAATGGAGTGAGAAACTGACTTATATAAATGCTGTACTTCCGGATATGCAGAAGAGCCTCCCGGTTCCCGATCAGTATAAACAGGAGGTTCCGGGCAGCCATTCTGACCTGGGGGCATACGATGTACTCTATTATGCCGGTGACTGCAATGCCGGCAGCAAAACCATCGCCATCAATTTGCCCAACGATGAAAGGGTCCAGGCCGGCAAAGGATCACGTAAGTTGCAGCTTAAGAATGCGATCCGTTACAAATTTGAAGAGATTCTGCTACCCATCAGCAATGTACTGATCGCCGAGGAACAGCGGAAGCATGTGACATTTGATGCCTTCTTTGAGAACACCATGTACCATGAAATAGGCCATGGCCTCGGTCTCAACCAGACCATCCGGGGAGAGGGTACCGTGCGGTCGGCCCTGAAGGAACAATACAGTGCCATGGAAGAGGGGAAAGCCGATATTCTTTCCCTTTTCCTGATCACCAGGATGTATGAAAAGGGCATGCTGGGTAAAAGAGACCTGATGGATAATTATGTAACCTTCATGGCGAGTATTTTCAGAAGCATCCGGTTCGGTGTGGCCAGTTCACACGGTAAGGCCAATATGATCAGGTTCTACTATTTTCAGGAACTGGGGGCATTCAGTAAGGACCCGGATACCGGCACCTACCGGATAGACTTTGAGAAAATGCAACATGCCATGATTAAACTGGCCAACCTGATCCTTACCATCCAGGGTGACGGCGATTACGAAGCTGCCAAACAACTGGTTGAAGAGAAAGGGTTTATCAGGGAAGAACTGCAGGCCGACCTGAACCGGCTTAAGGAACTGAATATCCCGGTCGATATCGTATTCAACCAGGGACCCGAAGTGGCAGGATTGTAGGAATAGCTCATCGGTTGATATTCGGTTGATATATGGAATCCTTGATAAATAGCCGCTCATAAGATGAACCACTTACCCTGTCCATTGTTATAAACAAAATATTAACTCTTTAATCAAATAACAATGGCAGTATTAGTAGGAAAAAAAGCACCTTTATTCAGTGCAGACGCAGTTATTAATGGCGGTGAATTCGTTGAAAATTTTTCGCTTGAACAATTTATCGGAAAAAAATATGTACTCTTCTTCTTCTACCCGGCAGATTTTACATTTGTGTGTCCTACCGAGATCCTTGCGTTCCAGGAGAGCATAGAGGAGTTTGAAAAACGTGATGTGGCTGTGGTCGGCTGTTCGGTTGATTCGAAATTTTCACACTGGAAGTGGTTGCAAACCGATTTGAAGGACGGAGGAATCAAAGGAGTCAGGTACCCGCTGGTGGCAGACAATGCCATGACCATTGCTGAGAACTATGACGTGCTCATCGGCACCTGGGACTATACCGAGGAGGGTGAAGCCGCTTTCATTGGTATTCCTGAAGCCTACCGCGGCCTTTTCCTGATCGACAGGGAGGGTATCGTGCGTCATCAGCTGGTAAATGACAAACCCCTGGGAAGAAGCGTTGATGAGGCATTGAGGCTGATCGATGCGCTCCAGTACAGTGAGGAGTACGGTGAGGTCTGCCCCGCTAACTGGCACAAGGGGGATAAGGCCCTGAAAGAGACCCAGGATTCCATTGCCACCTACCTGGGCGAAAAATAATCGTTCCGGACAGCAGATCCATCGGAACAGCGCTTTCAGCAAATCACTATTTTTAAGGATTGTTGTAAATTAAGGATGCCATGCTGGACCGCTTTAAACAATACCTGGAGGAACATGCCATATGTAAACCGGGCGACCGGGTACTCCTGGCCGTGAGCGGCGGGGTGGATTCAGTGGTAATGGCCGAACTTTTTTCCGAGAGTGGTTTTGACAGTGCCATCGCACACTGTAATTTTCAACTGCGGGGAGCGGCATCAGATGCAGATGAAGAGTTTGTAAGAGCGGTGGCGGCCCGTCTTGAAATACCGGTCTATGTCAATCGATGTGATGTGCAGCAGCGGATCGAAGAAGAGGGGATCTCTGTGCAGATGGCGGCACGGGCCATGCGGTATGAGTGGTTTGATGAACTAGCCGGGCAGCATGGCTTCGATGTAATTGCCACGGCCCACAACCTGAACGATTCGGTGGAAACCTGCTTCCTGAATCTCTCCCGCGGAACCGGGATCAGAGGACTTACCGGGATCCCGTCCCGGAACGGAGCGGTGATCAGACCGCTGTTGTTTGCCACCAGGAAGGAGATCGCCGCATTTGCCAGGCAACGGAACCTGGGGTTCCGGGAAGATGCCAGCAACCTGGATACAAAGTACCAGCGAAATAAAATACGTCACGATGTGATCCCTGTCCTGGAACAGATCAACCCTTCCTTTATCGATACCATGGCTGCTAACATGGAGCGGATGGGTGAGGTGCGGGCCATTTTTGACCAGGCGGTGGACCAGGTGCGCAGGGAGCTCTTTATACCTGCTGCTGAAGGTTACCAGATCGATATCAACAGATTGAAAGCGCTCTCCCCGCTACCAACCTGGATCTTCGAACTCTTCTCCCCCTATGGGTTTACACGGCTGCAGTGCGAGGGGATCAGGGAAATCCTGGATGCAACATCGGGCAGGCGGTCCATATCGGCCGGCCACCAGCTCTACAAGGATCGTAACCAGTTGATCCTGACCAAATCAAAAAGAGAGTCTTTTGAAAGGTATTACCTGGACACTCCTGAAAACAGCTCATCCCTCCCGTTCTCCATGGATGTGGAGGTGTTGCAAAGGGATGAAATACCCCATATCCCCGACGACAGGAATACGGCCTGCCTCGATTATGATGAGATCCTGTTCCCGCTCACCATACGTCACTGGCTGCATGGTGACTACTTCTTTCCGCTGGGGATGGATCAGGTCAAGAAACTGAGTGATTTTTTTGTGGATGAGAAGATTCCGGTACCTGAAAAAGAACGAATCTGGATCCTGGCCAGCGGAAAAAAGATCATGTGGATCATGGGACACCGGATCGATCACCGTTACCGGATCACAGAGAAAACCACCAGGGTACTTCAGTTACGTTTTCAGCCCGATGTTTTGCCGTAACATGCTGAAAAAGGCATAAAGCTGCTCTTTATCTCTCTTGCGGATCATTCCGATCAGCTCATCCAGACGCTCGTGGATCCGCTCCACCTGATTCAGACTGTACGGACTGAGGAGAATTTCTGAAAGCAGGTAATCATCTTCTGACAACAATCCCTCTGCAATACTGAAATGCTTCCTGAAGGTGGTCCCGGGTGCCTTCTGTGCTTTCATGCATGCTGCAAAGATCATGGTAGATGAAAATGGAATGGAAAGGGAGTAAGCGATGGTCCTGTCATGCTCCTCAAATGTATACTCATGTATCTTGATCTTCAGACTGCTGTAGAAACTTCTGAAAAATTCTTTGCCTTCCTCATCCGATTCATTTATGATGATTGCATTCTCATTGCTCAGGTCCTTTACATTGCCAAAAGTGGGCCCGAACATGGGATGGGTAGAGACAAAGCGTCTCCCCAGTTTCTTATAATACTCCGATAAGCCGCTCTTCACCGAGGTGATATCTGCAATAATAGCATCATCAGGGAGATAGGAGATGATCTCGTCAAATACCTGCAGGGTTCTGTCCAGGCTCACTGCGTTGATCAGCAGATCCGGAGCGAAATCCAGGATCTCCTCGTAGTAGAGGAATTTTCTGGAATTAAAGAAATACTTCAGTTTACTGCGGTCGATGTCATAAATTCCAACTTCATAATCGAGGCAGAGTGACTCTACCAGCCATGAGCCCATGTTCCCGGCTCCTATAATTGCAATACGCATGTTGCTCTATTTCTGTTTTAATTTTCAAAGATCCTTCCTGCCTGCTGGGCCCGGAGCATGAAATCGGCCATCACAATTGCCGTGGCAGCCTCAACGACAACCGGTACACGAAGTGCAATACAGGTATCGTGTCTGCCTTCAATGGCCAGGGACTCCATGTCTCCGGACTTCATATTGATGGTATGCTGGGGCAGGTGAATACTGGAAGTCGGTTTCACAGCCACCCTGAAAACCATCTCGTTTCCATTGGTGATCCCACCGTTAATACCCCCGGCATGATTGGTCCCGGTTGTCCCGTCAGTGGCGATGAAATTATCATTATGTTCACTACCGGTCATACTGGCTGCCCGGAACCCGGAACCGAACTCAACCCCCTTGATGGCAGGTATGGAGAATATCATGTGACTCAGTACTGATTCAACCGAATCAAAAAAAGGTTCGCCCAGGGCAACAGGGACATTGTTTACCCTGCATTCGATAATACCACCGATGGAATCTCCACTGGCCACAGCCCGGTCAATGGCTGCTTCAATGTCTGCTGAACCGCCCACCTCCAGAACGGCAGCGTTTACATGCATGGGATCAATCAGTTTTTTGGCAATCACACCGGCGGCCACCAGTCCGAGAGTCAATCGCCCCGAGAAGTGACCTCCTCCCCTGTAATCCTGAAACCCCCCGAACTTCTGCCTGGAAGTGAAATCCGCATGCCCCGGCCTGGGTACATCAACCAGGTGCCTGTAATCACGTGACCGGGTATCGGTATTCTCAAACAGGATCATGACCGGTGCACCCGTGGTGTGTCCGTTAAATACCCCGCTCATCACCCGGGGTTTATCGGGTTCCTGGCGAGGGGTAGTACCTTTTGAACCACTTTTTCGCCTGGCAAAGTCCGCTGTAAAATCAGACTGGTTCAGCGGTACACCTGCCGGGCACCCGTCAATCACCACCCCTACCGACTCCCCGTGAGACTCTCCGAATATACTGGTCCTGAATAATTTTCCGAATGAATTCATGGTGTATCGATCGCTTTATAGATATTTTTCAATTGATTCAGGCTCAGCTGACCGGGGGCTGTTTCACCACCCTGTTCCAGGGAGGCAAACGTGAATTCAGCCCCCAGATACAAGGCTGCTACCCGGGTTATTTTTCCTTCGGGCCCCATGCCGATAATCACTTTTCTGCCCGGAAAATTATAGAGGCCCAGCAAACTGACCAGGTCCTCCCTGACCACCACCCGGGTAGCAATTTTGGCCACATCACCCCCCTTTTCGTAACAGGCAAGCATCACCCCTTCCAGTTCATTACGGTCAGGTGTGTTTTCAAAGTTATGATAGGATACAATCACCCCAGCATTGTTACTGTGTGCGGCACCGGTCAATGCCTGCAGGTAGTCTTCCTGCGATTCGATCTCCACATCCACATAGGCAGCTCCCAGACTGAGGCAGGAGCTTAACAGTGCCAATCGCTTGTCGTCTGTATAGTTACCTGGCCTGCAGGTGGCGATGCTGCGAACGTGGTCAGGGATATGCCGGTATAGCTTTTCCGGATCCTCACGCAAAAGATCCAGTCTTAACTCCACCAGTTCAATCCCTGCCGCTACGGCCCTGTCCAGTTGCCCCAAATCTGACAGACTAACACAGATCATATACAATGGATTTTAATGCTGAAAGATCAATCGTTTTGACCATGGCATTCCCCGGTCCGTCCAGCAAAACAAAATGGATATCTTTCCCGCTCTTTTTCTTATCCTTCCGGATATTTTGGTAAATCTTGCCTGGATCAAGTTCCATGGCTGCCGGCAGCCCGGCAGCAATGATCAGCTGTTCGATCCGGTCAACCTCCTGTGGCCGGAGCAGACCCATGGTATTTGAAAGGCGGGCGGCAAGTACCATCCCCACTGCAACCGCTTCACCATGCAGCACACCCATTTGCCGTTCGATGGCATGACCGAATGTATGTCCGAAATTGAGGATGCGCCTGAGATCCGATTCATTTTCATCCTGCCGGACCACATCCACCTTGATGTCCACCGAAGTGGAAACCACATGATGCAACACTTCACCGTTCAGCTTCAACAACCCGGTCATCTGATCCTGCAGATAATCCAGGAATTCCCGGTCCCTGATGGCCCCATACTTAATCACCTCGGCAATACCGGAAACATACTCCTTCCGTTCCAGGGTTCCCAGTAAAGCGAGATCGCACCAAACAAAGGATGGCTGCCTGAATGTACCGACCATATTCTTGTATCCATCCAGGTTCACACCATTTTTCCCCCCGATACTGGCATCCACCTGCCCCAGCAGGGTGGAACTGATGAAACCAAATTGTACCCCCCTCAGAAAAGTGGAAGCAACATAACCGGCCACATCCGTGGCCAGCCCACCTCCTACTCCCACCAGCAATGAGGAACGGTCAGCCTCCAGTTGGACCAGTTCCCTGTAAACCGTCTCTACGGTCTGTAATGTCTTATGGTGCTCCCCGGACGGGATGGTGATGGTGCGGAATGGCTCAAACAACTCGTGATGCTGATCCAGTACATGCTCATCCACCAGGAGAATGGGTGCTGGATCAAGTTGATGTAATCCTTTTGATAACCCTTCCCCTACAACTATATCACAACTCCCGGTAGCTGTGGTCAATCTGATCTGATGCATCGCTGTCATTCCTGATTCATTATGCTGGTCTGATGATTGATCGATTCCTGGTGAATGGAACGGAACAATTTAATAATAAACTCTTCACTGAGCCCCTTCCGTACTCCCAGGCGCAACCGGTTCTTCAACATATCGTCCCACCGTTTGGTCTGCAGGATCGTAATATTGTTCTCCTTTTTGTAGGACCCGATCTGTTCCGCAACCTGCATCCGTTCTTCCAGCAGGTTGATCATCCGGTCATCCAGTTTATCAATCTGATCTCTCAATTCAGCCAGTGTGAACATCAGTTCTTCACTGATCTCCGGCTCCCGCAGCACCAGCCTGTCGAGAATGTTTTGCAGTCCTTCGGGCGTCACCTGTTGTTTGGCATCACTCAGTGCCTTATCCGGATTACAGTGGGATTCGATAATCAAGCCGTCGAAATTCAGGTCCATCGCTTTCTGGGAGATATCCATGAGAAACTCCCGGGTACCACTGATATGACTCGGGTCAGTTATGATGGGCATCTCGGGGATTCTTCGTCTCAGTTCAATGGGAACCTGCCATTGGGGCACGTTCCGGTAGAGTGTCTTTTCATAACTGGAAAACCCACGATGAATGGCGGCCATACGTTTGATTCCGGCATTATTGATCCTTTCAATGGCTCCGATCCAGAGATCCACATCAGGGTTGATCGGATTTTTAACCATCACAGGAATATTGACACCCCGCAGCGAGTCGGCGATATCCTGTACGGCAAACGGATTGGCAGAAGTGCGTGCCCCGATCCAGATGATATCCACGCCGTGTTTCAGCGCTTCATATACATGTTTGGTATTGGCCACCTCTGTGGCAACCAGCATTCCGGTCTCCCTCCGGACCCGTTGTAACCATTTTAATCCTTCTGCGCCTACCCCTTCAAATGCATTGGGTCTGGTACGTGGTTTCCATATGCCTGCCCGAAAAATCTTTATACCCATTGCCGCAAGGGGCACGGCTGTATCCATTACCTGTTCTTCGGTCTCAGCACTGCATGGACCCGCTATGAATATGGGCTTTGAAAACAGGTTTCCTTCCACGTTCAGTGGTTCCAGCGCTACATCAACAACCATCATGCTATGCTTTTATATTTTTTTATGCTTTTTACTTTACTCTATCACTGCATCTCCCTTTCTGTACTCACCCAGGATTCCCAGTGAGGGTGTGAAAGGACTGATGGCATCCAGAGAGCGTTTGTACATACCATAATCATTAATCTCCACATCCACATAAAACATATACTCCCAGTCTTTTCCGGGAATGGGCATGGACTGGATCTTGGCCAGGTTAATCTCATAATAGGAGAGAATAGAGAGTATTTTGGAGAGTGACCCGAACTGATGAGCCACTGTAAAAAAGACAGAAGCTTTATTTACTTCCTCATTGGGAATCTGAATACCGTTCTCTGCCAGTATCAGGAATCGGGTATAATTCATCTTGTTGGTTTCAATACTCTCGGCA
>JANTFK010000107.1 GCA_024763595.1 Bacteroidales bacterium
GGCAGGATGATCCACATTTGTCAGGTCTCCGTCAAACTCCTGGTAATCAATAGGAAACCCTTCCGTCCATCCACTCCCTTTATTCAGGTCGTCTCCATTGAACCGTTGAAAGGTCATAAAACCAATCCCGGGATTGGTTAATACATCATCAATTTCCACGGGCCGGATCACAACTTGATTATCTGCTATTTGTGCAAAGATACCGGAGCAGGAAATAAAAAGAAACACCCCCAAAAGAAACAGGATTTTTTTAAATATAGTTTGCATCATGATGAATGTTTAGGAAAATAACTACATCTGTTTTATCAAAAATAGAATAAATATTCTATTTCGTAAGGTTTTAATATGGCGATTTACTATTTTTATTTCATTTCTTAACACATATAACAACGTAATGAAAGCCTCTCCCCTATTTATCACCGTGTGTTTACTACTCACCGGATGCACATCCGGGGAATATGTAGTTGAAAAGACCGACAACCCTCCCTATAAACCCAATATTGAATTTCAGGGATTTGAAGATTTAGCCAATCCCGGGTTTCAACATTTAATTGATAAGTACAAACTGGATACCATCTTTCACGGAGAAACTGATGAATTCAGGAGAATCCTGCTGCTCAGGCACTGGATCAAGTCGGTAATCCCCATCAATGACCACGGAGATCCTTATCCCGGGGATGGATATGTGGAAGGGATCCTGGATGCCGCCTTACTTGGCCAGGGGTTTCATTGCGGACACTTCATGAAGGTTCAGAACGGCATTATGAATGCCTATGGATATGTGACCCGGACGCTGGGTGCGGGTCCGGGTGTTCAGGGAGGACCTGACGGGCATCATGGTATTAACGAAATATGGCTGAACGATTATAATAAATGGTTTTTATCAGATGCAAAATACGACCACCATTTTGAAAAAAACGGAGTCCCCCTCTCTGCCCTGGAAATACGGGATGAATATTTAAAGAACAAAGCAGCCGATATAATCAAGGTGAAGGGCCCTGACCGCATCCCCACTGATATTGATCCTGAAACCGGAACCAGCAAGGAACGGAGTGCACAAACCTATACCTGGATTGAATTTCACACGCACAATGATATGTTTACTGCCTGGCCCGACTTTCAGACCATGTTGACCATGTATGAAGATGATTATTTTGATAACCACACATGGTTCTGGGGAGGTAACCCGCACTGGGCCTATAATCAACCGGAGTTTATGCGCCTGGTGAAAGATCGTGACGTCATAAAATGGACACCCAATACCATTGCATCAAAGGTCGTAACAGAAGGAAATGTGGCAACCATCAAACTGATCTCCGATACACCTAACCTTGCAACCTACCAGATGAAAGAGATGCCCGGGGGTGATTGGAAAGATGTGGAAGCTTCACTGGAGATTGCGTTGAAAAATAAGAGAAATGAATTTGTATTTCGCACCCTGAACCTGGCCGGTGTAACCGGACCTGAACATACCATAATCATTAACAAACTCCCGAAAAAATCATCCAAAAATCAATTAACGGATATCTATATTGCAAACAACCGGGTTGCAAAAGAAGCTGTACTGAGAAGTATCCCCGAAGCGTATATTAACAAGGCCAGGGAAACACTGCACATAGCTTATCAGCACACGTCACACGGTACACAGGTCGCCAGGGGTATCTTTGGGCTGCCTGACTATAAAGAGGGAGATGACCATTTATTTGGCATTACAAACAATGCTCCTGAAGCCGGGAAACTGGATTTCCATGATTATGCGCTGCAAGATTATGCTGTACCGGGTGTGGATGCATCCGATCTGAGCAGGAATGAGACTGCATTCATCCAGGCCACAAGGAATTATCTGGATGATGATGCCAATGATGATATCAATGTGGTCATGTGGTCGTGGTGCAACATTGCCGGCCATCAACCAGCCAAAAACTACCTGCCCGGAATGGATTCATTGATCTCGGAGTATGGCGAGGGGGGAACAAAGATTGGTAATGGAGAGGGGTTAAGGCCGCATCCGGTAACTTTCATTTATATGACAGGCCATGCCAACCTGGAAAACAATACGGGAGAAGGCAATCCGAAGAACCAGGCAGATCTGATTGTGGAAAATTGCCAAAAAAATAAACGGTACTGTCTCGATTACTATAGTATTGATACCCATGATATGAATGATAATTATTGGGAGGATGCAGGTGATGATGGTAATTCTGCAACATATGGCGGAAACTTTTATCTGGACTGGCAAATCGCTCATGAATCAGGCAAAGCGTGGTATGAGAACAGGAAATCCCCCGGAGGGGAAGTCGTATTTGGAGCACATAACAGCCAGCACATAACAGCCAACAGGAAAGCCTATGCCATGTGGTGGATCCTGGCCCGGATTGCCGGATGGGACGGAAAATAGGTCTACAAATCTTTAATCTGAAATGATGAATCATACAGGCGTATTACAACTTCTGGTACTGCTGCTTTTAAACTTCAGTGCCACCTCAGGCCAGATCAAAGAATATTCACAGATAATCACTGTAAATGACTACACATACGCGATTGAGGTCGGTGGCAGCCGCGACCCGGTCAACGAGTCTGTCATTATTGAGAATCTTGGCGATATGCCACTGATCAATCCCCGGATCACGGTTAATGGGTTGTATGACTGGTTCGACACGAAAGCCATTGCCCTGGAAATAACCAGGGGTTGTGTTTCCGATGAGGAGAAGGCACTGGCAATCTGGGATTTCATCCGCTGTAATTTTCAGCACCTCAGTCCCCCCGGAGACAGGGAGTGCCATAATCCCGTGGTGGCCATGAATATTTACAGCTATGCCAACTGTGCATATCACAGCACGGTCTTCACGGCACTCTGCCGCTCTGTCGGCGTCCCGGCTCGCATCTGGGAAGTCTGGCATCACACCATCACCGAAGCATTCTACAACAATGCCTGGCACATGCTTGACAGCGATATCGGTTTATACTATCTGGCTGCTGACAATCGTACAATCGCATCGGTGGAACAACTCTGGAACGATCAGAAAATAAGCGGCGGGCGCGAGTCCGGAGCTGCCCTGACTACCTTCTCCGGCCGCAATAAGGCGGTGCGTGCGATCTATACAGATGCAGCGGGTAAGAATCCCTATGTATCTCAGGACGGCGAAAAAATTCGTGGCTACCGTTATTTCCATGGGGCGGATGAATGCTACATAACGACTTACTATGACCGGTTTACCTATGAACCGCATAATATGGCCATGACCCTTCGTCCCGGTGAAAAGTTAATTCGCAACTGGAAGGGCGGAGAAAAATATTATGAATATGAGCGCCATAACAGGAGTCTTGAGAGCGGGGTCAAATGGGCCAAACCCATACGTTACGGTGACGGGCAGATCATCTGGAAACCGGATCTGAAATCGGAGCTTGCCCCGTCATTTTTCAACAAAGATCAGGCTCCGGGATTCGAGGTACTGGACGGAGAATCGCCGGCAGTACATGTTCGCCATAAACAGGGCGGGATCTACGATATGCCGGAAAGGGCCATCCTGTCTACGGAAACGCCTTATACCATACTTGGTGGCACCATAAAAGCTACTTTTTACCGTGGCAGGGCGACAGATTGGGATCATCTGACAGCAAAGGTCACAAGCAGAACCGGTCCTGTTTCAAGCATTGTCTGGAGTGCACCTGCCGGAGTTACAGGATATATAGATGCTGAGATCGACCTCGATAAAGTGTTATATCCGGGCGGTGAGCGGGGCAGACACGACTACTGGGTAGAATTTAACTTTATGGCAAATGAGGAGAATCATCCTACCTCCCAGAGTGGTCTGGATGCAGTGGAACTGGTGACTGATATCCAGGTCAGCTCGTATTCCCTGCCCGCATTGTCAAAAGGAAGCAATATCATCCGTTATCACGATGAGACTCCCGGTGAACATAAGGTCAGAATCACACACATCTGGCGCGAAAGAAATGATAATACTCCTCCGGCGATTACTGAGGGAGCATTGTTTCCTGCCGATGGTGAAACAATAGAGACACTGACACCGGTTTTCAGGTGGGGAAAAGCGTCTGATCAGGACAAGGGAGACAGGATCATCAATCATGCGATTTTCATCAGTTTTGATCCCTGGTGCCGGTGGCCGGTGGCAACGGCGCTGTTTAATGAAACCGGCTCAGGAGTTCCTGAATGGCAGCTTCCGGATGGCTGGCTCAACAGGGATACTACCTATTACTGGAAAGTCAGGGCGCAGGACAGCCGGGGTGTATGGGGCGAGTGGAGCAATATTCACAGATTTAATACCGGTAAACAGGATGAAACGCCATGAGCTTTATTAATCATAACCTCACAAATAATAATGATTACTCACAAGCATAATTGAAAATTTTCAATACATGAAAACATTAAACCGGCTGGCTATCAATTTATTGTTAGTAGCAACGGCCTTCCTCATACTTTCTGCAGGGCGGCCGGGAGATGCCACCATACCAGGTAAGATCATGACTCCATACCCAACAATCACCTGTCTGGCAATTGAATGGTTCATAGAGAATGATGACAACAACAA
Organism: Bacteroidales bacterium; assembly: GCA_024763595.1. Taxonomy (GTDB): domain Bacteria; phylum Bacteroidota; class Bacteroidia; order Bacteroidales. The sequence continues at coordinate 4,554 of JANTFK010000107.1, forward strand.
TGGTAAAGTGGAAGTTTCCTACAGAGTTGCCGGCGAAATGCAATGGCAATCTGCCATGCCTCTCCTGCGCGTTCCTGCCGGAAGTACGGGAAACCGCACCCGTCCAACCTACACCTGGCAAAACAAGCATTCGGGCAGCATATTTAATCTTCAACCGGATACCGAATATGAAATTCGTTTATCGCTGAGTGATCCGGATGGTGGTAAAGCCACAGAGATAGTCAAAGCACGAACCCGTCCTGTACCATGCGAAGCTGTGAACCCTCGAATTATAGAGGTGAATCCTGTAACACTTGAAAAAGCAGCCATGCATGCTGAACCCGGTGACGTCCTGTTACTGAGCCCGGGTTTCTATGGTACTTTTACCATGCCGGTTGATGGAGAACCGGGAAAACCGGTTGTTATTCGTGCCGACAATGCCCACCCGGTCATCGGAAGCACTTTTGATGCAGTCAACCTTGAACACCGCCACCATGTGATCATCGATGGTTTGACGGTCTGGGGACCGGTCAGGCTGCGCTGGGCAGAAAACGTGGCTGTCCGTTACTGCAGGATTGAATCCCAGTCCGGAATTATTGCAAAACAGCAACCAGGTTGCACAAACTGCTATATAGCTGATAATACGGTTAGCTATAAAATGCCCTGGGTAGCCGAAAGCACAGGTTCCGGCAGTATCTGGGGAGGTCCGGCCAACATTGGTGAAGGGATCGAACTCACTGGCCCGGGCAATGTCATATGCTACAACCGGGTCACCGGTTTCAGGGATTGCATTTCAACCATGGAAGATCTATGGGTTTACGACCAGATGTGCATTGACATTTACAACAATGACATTTACAAGGGAACAGATGATGCCATAGAAGCGGATTTCGCAATGAATAACTGCCGCATCATGAATAACCGGATCACCAACTGTGGAATGGGACTGAGTTCCCAACCGGGACTGGGTGGACCGGTTTATTTTATTCGCAATGTCATGTACAATATTTCAATGGCCCCGTTTAAACTTGAACGTCGCAGCTATGGCAATCTGTTTTTCCACAACACGGCAGTTAAAGCCGGTGACGGATTTTTCGAGCATCATGGTCAGGATGCATTTTACAGAACCTGGTGGTTCAATAACTTATGTATCGGCGGTTCCGGCGGGGGAAAGAGAGGCCGCTACTCAGCAGGTGACGGACTGGCAGTTTCACTGCCGGGTTATAATGCCACGTGCAAATTTGATTATAATGCAGTAGGTACTGCCAACACGCCTTTTGCCGGAAAAATCGGGGATCAGCATTTTGAATCGATTGAAGGATTGCACAGGTTAACAGGTGCGGAGCATTGTGTTCAGGTGAATATGAGCGTTTTCGCGGCAGAAACAACATTCCCCGATCCGGTTTTCCCGGAGCGCCAGCCTCAGGATTTGCGTATTGCCGCCGGATCAGCTGCTGAAGATGCTGCCCTGATACTGCCAAATATCAATGATGAATTTACCGGCAAGGGACCTGATATTGGTGCTTATGAGACCGGTAAACCGCTGCCCCATTACGGTCCCCGGCCCAGGGGTGTTGATGAAGATTAAGGAAATATCATGATCGATGAATAGTTTAATAGGGCCTGACGATCACTGGGTTATCTGGACATTCCTGGTTGGGATGGCTTTCCTGAGTCTCTATCTTGAACAGCAATATAAATTTATCAGGAAAATTACAGGAGCTGCCACTGCTATCAGTGCAGGAATGCTTGTTTCCAATATCGGACTATTGCCCCATGAGTCACCCTCCTATGACATCGTATGGGACTATATGGTCCCCCTGGTGATTCCCCTGCTGTTAATTAAAACAGATATCCGTGTCATCTTCAGGGAAACCGGACGATTTGCCGGAGCTTTTCATATAAGTGCTTTGGGCACCATCTTTGGAAGTTTTGCAGCAGTGGCACTCCTGTATCCGCTGATTGATAATCTGGAATTGATCGGTCCGGCCATGACCGCAAGTTACATCGGGGGCTCTGTCAACTTTGTCTCAGTTGTGTCCATGTTTCATCCGCCTGAAGATCTGATAAATGCTACACTGGTAGCTGACTCGGGAGTCATGATTATCTATTTTCTGTTTTTAATTACTTTGCCGGGAGTATACCTGGCCAGACGTTTCTTCCCTGTCACAGAAAAATCGATTAAGACAGCAGGAATAAACAACACACAAAAAGAAGGAGATTACTGGAAACCGGCACCCATTGGTTTAATCGATCTGGGACAATCATTGGCCATCGCTTTTGCCATTGCCATGATCTCCATTAAAACAAGCAGTTTTTTTAATAGTTCCGGAATGCCCGTTGTGTTGAAAATGTTTCTGGGACAGCAATATCTTGTTCTGACCACACTATCTGTTCTTTTCCCGATTATCTTTCCGAAAGTTGCGGGAAAGATTTCCGGCAATAAGGAACTGGGCACATTTTTCATTTTTATCTTCTTTGTCATGATCGGGCTTCCTGCCAGTTTCACCAAAGTAATTCATGAAGCCCCCTACATGATCCTTTTCTGCGCCATTATACTACTGGTCAACTTTTTGGTTACCTTCGGTTTAGGAAAGCTGTTCGGATTTGAACTGGAAGAGCTTGTCATGGCAGCCATTGTAACCTCGGGTGGGCCCATGAACGGGGTTGCGGCAGCCATATCCTTAAAATGGCAGAATCTGATCTTTCCCTCATTAATGCTGGGCATTTGGGGGTATGTTATTGGAAATTATATTGGCTACCTGATGGGATTACTGTTCCAGGCCATCCTGTGATCAACAGCGACCAGGCATTAACAGGTTCCTGATCAGGCAATGATGCAATAAAAAACAGAGCATGCATGGAGCATTTAACCATTGAGAAGATAGAAGTAACAGCGCTGAACATTGCCCTGAAAGAACCCATCACCATTTCCCTTGGCACCTGCCATGTTGCAGAGAATCTGATCATCAAGATCTTTACCGGTAACGGTATGGTCGGCACCGGGGAAGCCAGTCCCGAAAAGACTATTGTTGGTGAAACGCAGCCGGCCGGATTTGAAATTGCCAAGTTGCTGGCTACCACTTTAAAAGGGAAAGATCCACTGGCCATTGAAGAGCGGATTCATGATATGGACAGAGCCGTTCAGGGAAACCCTACCGTAAAGAGTGCATTTGATATGGCACTGTATGATCTGCTGGCCAGGAAAGCGGCCCTCCCATTGTACCGGCTGCTTGGTGGTGGAAACAGCAGAACGATCTACACGGATATGACCGTATATCTGGGATCGCCGGCAAAGATGGCTGAACAGGCCCTTACCTACAAAAATGAGGGCTTCCCCACAATCAAAATAAAACTGGGAACCACAGCCGAAGAGGATGTAGAAAGGATACGCACCATACGGGAAGCCATCGGGCTTGAGATTCCCATACGCATTGATGCCAACCAGGGTTGGGATACGGTTACGGCCATCAAAACCTTAAAGTTACTTGAACCCTTTAATATTGATTATTGTGAAGAGCCCATTCCCCACTGGAATAACGCAGATCTTCGACGGGTCAGGGATCACAGCCCTATCCCGGTGATGGCTGACGAGTCCGTTTTTGACCACAGGGACGCCCTCAGACTTGCCTGCATGGGTGCTACTGATTATTTCAATATCAAGTTTTCCAAGTCAGGCGGCATTCACAATGCCATCCGGATAAATGCGGTTGCAGAAGCTGCCGGCATCAAAACACAGGTGGGCTGCATGTCTGAAAGCAGGTATGCTTTAACTGCACTCTGTCATTTTGCAGCCGCTAATAAAAATGTGGTATATTATGATATTGACTCCTCCCTGTCACATGCAGAAGATCCGGTAACAGGAGGTATCCGGTATATGGGGAAAGGGAAATGGGTACTTCCTGAGACACCCGGGATTGGTGCCGATTTTGATCCCGGGTTCCTTGATAAAATGAAAAAAGCAACCATTTAAACCAACAAAAGAGCATTCAATATGTACAGTCTAAAAAGAAGTGCCCTGTTCGCTTTTACATGGGCCATTTTTTCCGGTTCAGTCACCGCTCAGGTCACCGGGAACATGGAAAGTCAAAGCCGGGTAAGGAAAGATGCTTCATCTGAAAAAGCCATTTTTGTGGTTAATGCTCCCATCCGGGATTTGGGCGGCTTCAGGGATTTTGCCGGCCAGATTGCCCGTTTAAAACCTTTTGGAAGAATTGATATGTATATCAATTATACTGCTGAAAAAGCAGATTTTGAAATGCCGGAAGGGGGAAGTCCGTG
>JANTFK010000108.1 GCA_024763595.1 Bacteroidales bacterium
ACAGGAAACTCTCTTATCAGGAAGTGGCCGGGAAACTGGGCATGGAACTGAAAAAGGTAAAAAGCTATATACAGAATGGTAAGCGTAATCTGAAAATTTGTCTCGAACAACAAAATGTCAGCCAGAAATAAACATAGAAGTACCCACGACCACCTGAGATACCTGAAAGGGGATCTGAAAGGAGAGGAACGATACGGCTTTGAGCGTGATCTGGAGGCTGATCCTTTTGAAAGGGAAGCAGCAGACGGCTTTGAGATGCTGACTCCTGAACAGGTTAAAGCGGATATCCTCTCTCTGCATACCAGGTTGAAGAAACGCTTGCAGAGACGCCGGAAACTCACCTATTACAGTGTGGCTGCAACAGTGGCTTCACTATTGATCGTGGGGACTGTTTTTCTGAAGATCCACGATTTTAACCCGGCTGGAACAAAGGAACCACCCGTAGCTGAAGAATCCTTCTTTCCTGATGATTCCGGTCCGGAGAAGGAAGCCGCCAGACCGGAAGAGCCGGTAATGATGGGAGAAGCACCTACACAGGAGCAACCGTTCACACAGAAGAAGCCAATCACGCCAAAAAAATCAATCACGCAGGAAAAGCCAATCACGCAAAAGAAATCGGTAACAGTGGAGGAACATGTTGCACAGGAGAAGAGTGTTGCACAGGAGAAGAGTGTTGCACGGAAGAAGCATATTACACGGGAACAGTCTGCCGTACAGGGGGAAGCCATTGCTCATGATGAAACCGTTATCCCTGGAGCACCTGTTCAGGTTGAAAGAACTGCCGCTACTGAAGAACCCCTCTATCTGATATCAGAGGCCGATGATTCAGCGTCTGATGATGAAGAGGACGGATTCGAAGAAATTGCGGAGGCAACACCGGAAGTTTCTGTCCAGGAAAATTATAGCTATGGAACAGAAGAGATAGTGGCAAAAGAGGCAGCTCCCCGACGGGATGCTGCTCACGCTGATAAAAATGGGCCGGAGCCGGAAGGCGGTTACAAATTATTCAAACAGTACATTGAAGAACATTTGCGTTTTCCGGAACAGGATTCCATAAACGGTTCCCGGAAAAAAGTTGTTATTCTGCAATGTACAATCACCGCAGAAGGCAAGATCATGAATATAAAACCATTGCGTTCACCCGGAGATGCCTATTCCATGGAAGCTATCAGGTTATTGAAGGAAGGTCCCTCCTGGAACCCTGCCAGCAATGAGAACGGACCAGTAGCAGAAGAAGTCAGAATACGGATTGTTTTTAAACTACCTCACAACGAATAAACAATCAATTCGAAGATGGTTTTTCGCCTGCTTGGTTTAAAGAATGGAGGGTTCATTTTCGCAAATCCGGATGTCACACTGCCGTGACAGAATCAGGAATTTCAGCAATTCATTCTTTATAATCATTCTATAAAAGTATTATTATCTTGCTGTTAATTAAGAGTATACAAAATTGCTGAAAGCAAGCTTTCATGGTTGGCGGGATTACTGCCGTGATCCCCTTCTCAGGGATTACTACCGTGATCCCTGTGGGGAGAACCAGCAAAACAATGAAAAACCTTGAATGCGCAGACATGCGCATTCAGTTCTTTATTCCCCTTTCGCTCCTGAAAGCAAGCTTTCATGGCTTCAGGGGAATAAAAAACCCTCAGCCTGACGGCTTTGGGTTTTTCATTGCTTTGCGGAGAGAGGGGGATTCGAACCCCCGGTGCCCGCAAGGAGCACAACGGTTTTCGAGACCGCCCCGTTCGACCACTCCGGCATCTCTCCCAGACTGTGCAAAATTATAATAATTGTGCGATATTTGGGCATTGGAACAAAAACCCCTTTATATGCATGTAAAACGATCACACTTGTTCTATTTTGTCCTGCTCATCATGGTAGCAGGATGTCACTTCTCCCATCCAGTTATCTCTAATGAGGCAGCCTATCTGGAATCCATGGAAATGTGGAAGAGAAACAGGCTGGAGAGGCTAAAGGGAGAGAACGGGTGGCTCAACCTGGCAGGACTGTTCTGGCTCAAGGAAGGGGAAAACCGCTTTGGCTCGGATCCTTCAAACGATATTGTCTTTCCTGACAAAGCGGAACCCTTCTGTGGCGTAATTACCCTGAAGAACGGGCAAGCTTCTCTTGAGGTAAAGGAGGGTGTGGAAATTACCAGCGGGGGTAAACCTGTTACCATGCTGGATCTCAGGGATGATCATTCAAAACCGGTCACAACACTCAGGCAGGGTGATCTGGCCTGGTATATCATCAAAAGGGGAGACAAATATGGCATACGGCTCCGGGATTACCGGCATCCCCGCATCCGGGAACTGGACCATATCCCCTCCTACCCGGTCCAGGCAGATTATGTGGTGGAGGCAACCCTGAGACCATTTGCACAGCCTGAAACCATAACGGTAGCCACTCCGGTTGAGGGGTATAGCGAATCGTATCAGTGTCCGGGGGAACTGCACTTCACACTAAAACACAAAAAGCTAAAGCTCCTTCCCTTCAGTGAAGGGAACGGATACTTCCTGGTATTTGCCGATGAAACAACCGGCCTTGAAACATATGGTGCCGGCCGGTTTTTCTATACAGAACCGGATTCAACAGGCAGGATCCTGCTTGACTTCAATAAGGCCTACAATCCACCCTGTGCTTTCACTCCCTTTGCCACCTGCCCCATGCCACCCAGGGAGAATTTTCTGGATTTTCCTATCAAAGCAGGAGAAAAAGCAGTACATCCTGGTAGCCATTGACATCACGCTTCACCACTGAAATAGAATATTCATGCAAGGTTTAATATTGCGTAAGAGTGTTTAAAATGACGCTCATCGCGGCAAGCCGCGAGGAACTGTTAGCTGGATGAAGTCAAAACATCGATTAATTGTTTATTTTTATTGTGCTCGCTATAAGCACACAGGATCATGGAGAAAACGGTTATTACACAGGTAGAAATTATTAAATTGAACATCCCCTACAAGGAGCCTTTTATCATCTCCCTGGGGGTGATCCCTGAAGCCACCAATGTGGTGGTCAGGATCCATGCCGGGAACGGGATAACAGGAACCGGGGAGTGTGCTCCCTTTGTATTTATTGTGGGAGAAACCCAGGAGACCGTATTTGAACTGGCGAAGCAAGTGGGCAAGTTGCTTATTGGCAAAGACCCCTTTGCAGTAGAAGAGCGGTTGAAAGAGATGGACAGGGCCGTTCAGGGCAACTACACCATGAAGAGTGCCTTTGATATGGCACTCTATGACATGGTTGCGCAACAAGCGGGGATGCCCCTCTACCGGTTGCTGGGAGGTAGTAACAAAAGGGAAGTTTACACCGATATGACCATCAGTATCGGGGAACCTTCAAAAGTGGCTGCCGATGCACTTGCATTTAAAAAGGAAGGGTTCCCAGCCATCAAAGTTAAACTGGGGACCTCCATGAAAGCGGATGTGGCGCGGATCAGGGCCATCAGAGAGCAGGTGGGTCCGGATTATCCCATCCGTATCGATGCCAACCAGGGTTGGGATGTAACCACCGCCATCAACACTTTGAAAGCTTTAGAGGCCTATAACATCGAACATTGTGAGGAGCCCATTCCCCGTTGGAACTATATGAATCTGGCAAAGGTTAGGGAGCACAGCCCCATTCCCATCATGGCCGATGAATCGGTTTTTGACCATCACGATGCTTTCCGGCTGGCCCGTATGGGAGCGTGCGACTATTTCAATATCAAATTTTCCAAATCGGGCGGGATCAACAACGCGCTGAAGATCATTGCCGTAGCCGAATCAGCCGGTATAAAGTGCCAGGTGGGCTGCATGTCAGAATCCCGGTTTGCGCTGACCGCATTGATGCACCTTGTGCAATCCAGGGATACCATTATTCACTTTGACATTGACTCCAGCCTGATGCTGTCAGAGGACCCGGTAACCGGCGGGATCCAATACAGGGGAAGCGGGAAGTGGGAACTGGGTGAGGAGCCCGGAATAGGTGCCGGTTTTGATGATGGGTACCTGGCTTCCATGGAAAAAGTCACCATTAACTGATCCCGGAGGAAGAAATCCATGCCATCCGCTCCCGGACCATATACACTTGAAGGGAAAACAGGGACAGAGGTTATCCTGAACGGAAAGCGGTATACCTATTTTGCCGGAACAAGCTATTTTCAGCTCCATGCCCATCCTGATCTGATCCGGGCCGCAAATTTGGCCACCCTGGAATACGGTATGGGGAGTGCCACATCCAGGCAATTGACCGGAACCACACCGCTTCAGGTGGAACTTGAGAAAAGTGCGGCCGCTTTTTTCGAAACTGAAGATGCAGTCTACCTCCCATCCGGATACCTCAGCAGCCTGGCCGGACTGAAAGCCCTTGGTTCACTGGGCCTGTTCGACATGGTCTTTGTGGATGGTCAAGCACATTACAGCCTGCTGGAAGGGGCGGCAGCCACAGGAAAACCTGTGATCACGTTTAAAAACAGGGATGTGGAGGATCTACGCAGGAAGCTCGCCAGTTATCTGTCCGGATCGAATCGTCCGTTGATCGCCAGCGACGGTCTCTTTCCCATCCTTGCAACCATGGCCCCGGTTAATCAATACATTGAACTGGCGGAGAGACACAAAGGGGTGGTCTGGATCGATGATGCACATGGTGTGGGTATCCTGGGAGCCAGCGGGAAAGGAAGTTGTGAAGCCCTGGGGGTTGCTTCGGAGAGGCTCTTTTTCGGAGCCACGCTCTCCAAATCTTTCGGGGCTTACGGGGGGATCATACCGGGAACAGCGGAATTTATCCAAGCAGTGCGATCAGGAAGCGTGATGACAGGGTCCAGTTCACCCATGCCTGCAGCGGTAGCAGCCGCAATAAAGGGACTTGAAATTGTAAGCAGTCACCCGGAATTAAGAGAACACCTGTGGGAGAATGCCCGCTATCTGAAAGCCGGGTTTACAGCCCTGGGGATCCCTTCAGAATCCAATGAGATCCCGGTTGTATCTTTCAATCCGGGCGGACCGAAAGTCATGGAACGCATACATGAAACGCTGTTGCACCAGGGAATCTATATCCAGTATACCCATTACCAGGGGGCCGAAAAGGATGGTATGCTCAGGGTGGTGGTCACAACAGGGCATACCAGGGAACAGATTGACAACCTGATAGCGTATCTCGGAAATGCCATTCGGGAAGCTACACCATAATATACCCCAGTACCAGGTATATCAGGGCAGTCAGCAAGCCCGCCAGAAGTGCATAGGGAAGCTGGGTTCGCACATGGTCAATATGATCAGAAGCCGATGCCATGGATGAAATAATAGTCGTATCGGAAATGGGCGAACAGTGATCGCCGAACACCCCTCCCCCCATGGTGGCAGCAACAACCAGGAACGTTTCATACCCATGCATCCGTGCCATGGGCACAGCGATGGAGAGCATAATGGCAAAGGTGCCCCACGAGGTTCCTGTGGAAAAAGCAATAAAGGCTGAAAGAATAAAAACAATGGCCGGCAGAAGGGATGGAGAAAGCCAGCCCTCTGTTATGGATGCCACATAGGTCCCTGTTCCCAGCGTGTTACAAACATGGCTGATGGAGAAGGCCAGCATCATCAGCAATGCCAGCGGCATCAGCTCGCTGATCCCCTTCAGGATCAACTCGACGATCTTGCGTACCTTCATCAAACCCTGCGCCCTGTAAAGGATCCCGGATACCAGAATAGAGGTTGTAACCGCATACAGTACGGCCGAAGAGCCTGAGCCATGACCCAGTGCCCTTGCCAGATGGTCCATAAATCCTTCATATGCCTCCACCTCTTTCCACCCCGTATAAGCCAGGCTCACGATCATCATCACCACCATGGTGGCCAGGGGAATGATCATATTGAATGCCCTGGGTGTGATCCCCTCCTTCATTTTGCATGAGGTGATCTCATCCGATACCATGGGCCTGGCACCATCATTCAAAAGCTTCCCTGTCTCCCGGGTCCGTCGCTCGGCCCCGGCCATGGGTCCAATATCCTTCCGGGTAATGATGACCATTGATACGATCAGGATGGTGATCATGGGATAATAGTTGAATACCATGGCCGAAAGCAGGACGGAAAAGGGTCTTTCAAGCCCTTGTGCCATCAGCAGGCCCATAATAAAGGCTCCCCAGGCGTTAAAAGGAATCAGAACGGCAGCCGGAGCTGAACTTGAATCAGCAATATAGGCCAGCTTCTCCCTGGGGATCTTCAACCGGTCAAAAATGGGACGGTAGAGCGTACCCACCGTCAGTGCACTGATACTGGTCTCAATAAAAAGCATAATGCCGGTAAGCTGGGCCATCAGTCCTACCACAACCCTGCTATGTCCTTTCCCCCTCTTCTCCAACTTCTGAAGTACCCTGTCGATCAACCGGATAAAACCGTTAACCCCGCCTGAATACTGGATAAAGATCAGCAGGGCACCCACCATGGCACTGAACATGATGGTCCGGGTGTTGCTCGGGTTTTTAAAAACTGTAACAAAACCCTCCAGGGTGGCAATGGTTCCCTGAAGCAGGTTCCAGTCGCTGATAATCAGCCATCCCAGCCAGATCCCTGCTACCAGGGATATGTATACCATGCGTGTCTTCAGGGCCAGGATAATTGCCAGGACAGGAGGCAAAATGGAGAGCCAGCCAAAATCATTCATCCCACTAAAATAGTGATTGACATTAAATAATAAAACGGACATAAAGATTAATCCTGTTTCCTGAAGATAAACAGGTGCTGTTTTCCTAATTTTGACCCTTATGCATAAAGCACTCATTTTTTTGCTGGCACTCCTGCTTCAGGAACCATTACCTGAAAGTGGTCAAACAGTAGCAGTCTCCATCAGTTTCAGGCTCTTTTTATCTGCATTAAAAAGGGCCCGGATACCTGTTGGTATGGTGACCATGCGTTGGATATGTCCGAACGAAGACCCATATGAAACAGGTATCCCCAGTGGTTTCAGCAGATCATCAAGTGCTTCCTCCAGGGTAAGCCGGGGTTCATCATTGATGTTGCAATCGGCCATGACACCCATCACGATCCCTGCTGCTTTCTTTAAATTGGTGCCCGATAACAGATGAAACACCATTTTATCAACCCGGTAAGTTTTTTCCTCGATCTCTTCCAGGTAAACGATCCTGTTCTCAAAATCGGGTTCAAACCTGCTGCCAATCATCGAATCCAGTACACTGATATTCCCTCCGGTCAACTCCCCTTCAGCCACACCTCCTGAAATTGTATAGCGGTCATACTCAGGATTGTCCCTTGTTTTCTTTTCCCTTTTGTAAGGATAGCGGTAGCGTGCCGAAGGTTCCATGATCACATTCCTGAAGGAGCTCACGGTGAACTGGTTGAAATCGGAAATCCCAACAGGACCATGAAAAGTTATCAGGCCCGTCTGTTCGTGTATAGCAGAGATCAGGGCGGTAATATCGCTGTAACCGATAAAAACTTTGGGATGGTTCCTGATCAGCTCATAATCGAGCAGGTCAAGGATCCGGATGGAGCCATATCCGCCACGCACACACCAGATACCTTTTACATCTTTACGGGTGAACATCTCCATCAGTTCATCGGCACGCTCCCGGTCCTTCCCTGCAAGATAGCCATACTCGGAAAGCACCGATTCACTGTGTACAGTACGGAATCCCATTCCCTCCAGCTTACTGATGGTCTCATCAAGCTGGTCAGGGGTAATGGGGCTTCCCGGGGTAACAAGGCCGATCAGGTCACCCTTTTTCAATCGTTCGGGAAAGATCCTTGGAAACGGTCCGGATTGCTTTCCGGTTCCGTGCCGGGCCGCTGACACTGAAACCGGTGCCAGAGACAACGCTGTCAGCGCACCAAGACGCCTGACAAATTCTCCTCTGCTGATCATAAATCAAATGCTTCTACCGTTGCTATTTTATCGCACAACCACTTTTGCAGATAGCAGATTTGGTTTTATGCGTTTAGTTTTCTGATTCCGATACCGGGCAGTTCATTGAGTGTTACCCGTCCATCTATAACCTTCATGCCTTCATATAAATCATTGCTGATCAACAGGTTTCCATCCAGGTCGGCCCAGTCCACCCACGGAGAGAGCTGGGCAGCTGCCGAAACGGCACAGGAAGTCTCGGTCATACAACCGATCATTACCTTCATATCCAGCGCCCTGGCCACAGTAATCATCTTATGTGCCTCGCGCAACCCGGTGCTCTTCATCAACTTGATATTAATACCCGAATAGACCCCTTTAAAGGCGGCCACATCAGATAGTCGCTGAAAAGCTTCATCAGCAATAGTGGGCAGAGGACTCTTTTCGGTGAGCCAGGCCATGTCATCCACGGCCGTTTTAGGGAGGGGTTGTTCCACAAATACAATGCCCTGCTCCTTCAGCCAGTGTATCATCTCCAGTGCATGGTGCTTATCCTTCCAGCCCTGGTTCACATCCACATAGAGGGGAACACCGGTAACAGAACGCACCGTATTGATCATCTCTTTATCATTCCCACCACCCAGTTTCACCTTCAGTACTTTAAAGCCGGCAGCTTCCTCCGTCTTCATTTTAACAACATCCGGCGTGTCGATTCCAATGGTAAAGGATGTCATGGGGGTATTGTCCGGGTTGATTCCCCAGAGCCTGTAGATGGGCTGATCCAGCAGCTTACCGATCAGGTCATGCAGGGCAATGTCCACACATGCTTTGGCGGCCCTGTTGCCTTTTTCAATGGAATCCACGTAGGCAAGGATATCATCCAGCATAAAGGGATCATTGAACTGTCCCAGATCAACCCTGTTCAGGAATTTGATCACCGACTCC
>JANTFK010000109.1 GCA_024763595.1 Bacteroidales bacterium
TAATAAAAAAAAGACAAGAAGGATGATTGGAAAGAGTTGACAACATCTTTTGATTTGTGCAATAAAAGTTTGCTTTTATCTTAGAATTCCGTACGGGTCTCGTAAGCAGCGGTTCGTTAAATCATAGGAAACGATAGGGTGAAACCCTGGGATGAATTTAAGGGCTTCACCTGTTTGTATATTCTTCCCATGGCCAACATTGACGGAGTGGCCTGCGGTGTTCCCCGGTTTAATATGCATGGCATTGATCTGAACAGGGGGCCCGATAAGCCGGCTGGGCAGAAGAATTAAAGAAAAGGTCCCTGTCAGATGACTGGAAACTACTGGGCAGTCAACTGTGCGGGGTCTTTGATGCGTACTTTAATCAAGCCAGATAAATAAGACCTTCTTACGCTATATCCTGATATAGATCTTATGTTTATGGAACCACCAGGTAATGTACCACAGCAGGTACAGGACAATGGCGCTGGTAAGGATCGATGCAGTTAAAGTACCCATCCATCCAAACAGGAAGAAAGTAAAAGGATGGAGGATATGTTCGATAAATACGGCACCCCCCACATGGGCGAACAGGTATATAAACAACGGGTTCATACCCACCACCCTGAAAAAGAGTGACCATTTCTGCCGTTTTTTTATGTCGATCAGCCAGTAGGAAAAAGCAAGTGTCAGCAGTGCCCAGCCTCCACTGGCCAGTATAAATGTGGAAGTACAGATCCGCTTAATAATGGGTGTGACAGGATTCAGGGCATATCCGGCTACCACCCCGATCACACCGGCTATAATCAATATTTTCAGCTTTTGATTAGCCGTACGCTTACTCATCAGCAGCTGTCCGGCCAGCACCCCCCAGATGGTATGAGCCGTAGTGGGGATGGCATTGAAGGACGCCCAGTGTCCGTTCAGGTCTTCACCTCCATATTGCATGTCGAGCCAGGTACCGAAATTCTCATTGGCCACAAAGGGATGGTTGAATCCTTCCACCGGGAATACCCGGTAAATGACCTCGGTAACGGCAAGCAGCAGCAATGAGATAATGATCTGTGTCCTGGCCGGTTTGTGCATCACAAGGTAAGCCAGTAAGTAAGTTACGGCCAGCTGGGCCAGTACATTCTGGAACCGGAATACAATCTTCCCGGGGTCGATGCAATAGAGTGCCCAGCCAAGGAACAGGAGCATTAAAGAACGTTGCAATACGTGCTTGTTGAGTTGTGAACGTGTCTGTCCGCGTTTCATGCGGTTGGAGATGGAGTAAGGCATGGCCACTCCCACGATAAACATAAAATAGGGTTGAATCAGGTCCCAGAAGTGAAGGCCGTGCCAGGGATGATGATGAAACTGTGTACCAATGGAATACAGAATGGATCCTTCCAGGGAGGGATCGGTCAGGTAGCCGAATAAATGGGTAAATTCGGCGATTAAAAGGAACATGGTGGCTCCCCTGAAAAAGTCAAGCGACAGAAGCCGTTCCTGTGCCTGGGTGGGATTGGATTGAGACATAATGTATGGTTTAAAAAAGGTTTATAAAAATTGTACAGACCAGTCTACAGTCGTTTCACTCCCCTGAAAACTTACCTGCAGCAGATGATCATCAAGCAGTTTCTTCTCAACATGCCCAACGGATGCAGTTACCTGACCGGTATTTACATGATCAGGAATATAAAAATAGAGATCATACCTGTCACCCGGCACCGTTTTTGAAACGCCGGATAGCCGGAGCTCATCCGGATCCCATTTTAATTCCAGGATACTGTATGCGGCGGTCAGGTGCCGGGAAGTAGCCAATAATTGCGGCCGTTTTAAGAATGGACGGATAATGATTGCTTTTGCACCATGTTTAGGTATGCTTTCCCGGATGGTATTGTTATTGACAGGCAACATGATGGTATTCCAGAAATCAAAAGCAAGATACGCTTTGCCCGGTACAAGACCCAGATCCTTATGCAGGTCCAGTGTTTTGATTGTGTCCTGGCCCGTCCAGTTATATAAGGATACCACATCGTACTGACCCGAAACGGCATTCACCTTAAGGTCAAGTGCTTTTGGGTATGAGGTAGGTTCGGGACAGCAGGCGGGCTTTGTTTTGTAGGGATAGAGATCCATCGCTTTAATCGGCATGGCAGGCATGGTTTTTTGATATAGAGCCAGCTTTTCAGGAGGCAATGGCTTCACCAGCTGGGGATAATCTCGTGCCCAGCCGATATTGTATTCACTGGAGAGGAATTTCTGAAGTCTTTCTTTGGAAAATTCGGCGACAAAATCACTGAATATATAAGCCTGACCGGAAAGTGATATGGTACTGACAATTGTTTTGGCTTCATCAAACGTAAGCGGATCGCGTATCATCACATCATCGGGATCAGACCACCAGCAGATACCGTTCAAATAACCCGCACCGAAGAGCGAATTAAAGAAAGTCTGCATACCGCCCGACCAGTGTCCTTCTCCTGACCAATTGGCATAATCATCCCCGCCCGAACGGGAACCATTATAGAAATCAAACCCTACCCCGATCTCGTGCATGGCACAACCGACAATATAACCATCATCACCCATGATATTCCGGACACTCTCCAACCCTTTCCGGTATGCTTCACGGCTGTCCATATCCGGATTAAAGGCATGATCCCTGTTCTCCTCATAGTAGTCCATCCAAGTTCCCCAACCGGCAGCTTTCAGATAACCCAATCCCCAGTCATTGACAAGCGTTTCAAACAATGGCTTTAAATGCTTATGAATAACTTCCGGATTGGTATAATCGAGCCGGACCACAGTAGAATCGGCAGAGCAGCATGCCTGTACCAATTTCCCGGATTTATTCCTTAGATAGAAATTTTCAGGATATTGATCCGCCATGGCAGGTTTTGTATAATTTGCGCCGTAAATGTTTAGCCAGAGACCGGGTACAAGTCCATTTTCAATAACATGTTTAAACCATACTTTGCCACCTTCCGGAAACAACTCCTGATTCCATTCCAGCCAGTTGGCCTGTGGCCCCCGTGTATAGGCTGCATCCAGCTGAACATATTTAAGCCCGTAAGGTTTTAATTTCCCGGCCAGTGCATCTGTTTCTTCCGTGAGACTTTCCGCGGTAGCATCCATATAGTAACAATACCAGCTGCTCCATCCCGTTGGGGCCGATTTAAAATGATCCGGAATTGGGGTGTAGGCAGGTTTAAAAGTAGTCTTTTGATTATCCCTCAATCCAACTTCACTGGTATAATAATCCTTGATAAGTAATATTTCCTCTCCGTCTTGCAGCTGCACCTCAATATTCATTAACCGGTTGTCCTGTTCATTTCTCGTTAACCTGCTTCCCACCGGAAACCGGATCAGGAAATCGGTTTTCATATCAAACAGGTTGTGGATATTGGTAGCCGAGACAAAGCCCATCTGTGTATACATAATATCATTGTCCTGGCTGGCAACACGGCAGGGAATCCTTTGCTCCCCGGCCGGAGCAATACCCTGAATAAACCCTTTTGGATCTGTACAGGAAAAATCAATTCCGGTCTCCGAAACCCGGATGGTCCATTGGGTTTGTTGCGGCTTCTCAGTGGTGATCAATACGGTTCCCTGCCCTGCAGTCACTTCCCATCCGGAACAACGAACCGGTTCTTCCCCGTTCCTCAGGAACATTTGCAGCTGATTGAATACCAATCCCAGTTCAGTTTGTGAAAGCGAAATTGTCTCATCTTCTGGACTGGATGTAATTTTCCACCCTTTATCCTGAAAAACCTGAGCCTTCCGGCAGGCAGGCATCAAAACCAGAGAAATTAATACGATGCTGATACTCAGTATTTGTTTCATTTATGTTATTCTTTTCAATTTTCTATTTAAAGCGTTAGAGATATTAATGAATTCTCATTCGGAAGATTGATTCAATACCTTCAGAGAAAGTTCTTCCAGTTGTTCGTCAGATATGGTGGAAGGCGTATCGATCATCACATCGCGGCCCGAATTATTCTTGGGAAAAGCGATCGCATCCCTGATTGATTCGATGCCTGCAAAGAGTGCCACCCACCGGTCGAATCCAAAGGCGATCCCTCCATGGGGCGGAGCACCGTATCGGAACGCACTCATAAGAAAACCAAACTGTTTCCGGGCTTCCTCTTCGGTAAAACCCAGGTTATCAAACATCTGCTTTTGCATCTCTTCATCATGGATCCGGATGGAGCCGCCACCGATCTCCACCCCGTTGATTACCAGATCGTACGCCTTTGCACGTACCTTGCCCGGGTCTGTCCGGAACAGCTCCAGGTCCTCTTCATAGGGACTGGTAAAGGGATGGTGCATGGCAGTGAACCGTTTACTCTCCGCGTTCCACTCCAGCAGCGGAAAGTCCACCACCCACAATGGTTTAAAGATTTCCGGGTCACGCATTTCCAGCCTGTTGCCCATCTCCAGTCTGAGCTCTCCCAGTGCTTTCAGGGTCAGTTCCCGTTCACCGGCCAGGATCAGGATCAGGTCGCCCGGCCCGGCCCCGAGAAGTTCACTCCACTGTTTTAGCTCCTGCTCGCCGTAAAACTTATCCACAGATGATCTCAGGCTCCCGTCTTCATTGTATTTCACATAGAGCAGGCCCTTCATTCCCAATTGTGGCCGCCTGACCCATTCTGTCAGCGCATCCAATTGTTTCCGGCTGTATACTGCACAACCTTTCGCACATATACCTCCCACATAAGTTGCCGCATCGAAAACCTGGAACCCTTTGCCCTTCACCAGGTCCGAAAGCTCACTGATCTCCATCCCGAAACGCAGATCGGGCTTATCATTGCCATACCTGCTCATGGCTTCTGTATAAGACATTTTCGGGAAAGCCCCCTCAATCTCCATCCCCATGATGGTACGAAACAGGTGCCTGGCCAGCCCTTCAAAGACATCCAGCAGGTCATCCCGCTCCACAAAAGACATCTCACAATCGATCTGTGTAAACTCGGGCTGACGGTCCGCACGGAGGTCCTCATCCCTGAAACACTTGACGATCTGAAAATATTTGTCTAACCCTGCCACCATCAGTAACTGTTTGAAGGTCTGGGGTGACTGTGGCAGTGCATAAAACTCTCCCGGGTTCATTCGGGAAGGCACCACAAAATCGCGGGCTCCTTCCGGTGTGGATTTGATCAGGACCGGTGTCTCAACATCCAGAAAACCCTGTTCACTCAAATATTTCCGGATCTCAAAAGCCATGCGGTGTCTCAACTCCAGGTTCTTCCTGACCACATCTCTGCGAAGATCCAGGTAACGGTATTTCATGCGCAGTTCGTCCCCCCCGTCGGTTTCATCTTCAATGGTAAAGGGTGGTACCAGTGAACTGTTCAGTACCTCCAGCTCTTCCACCAGGATTTCGATATCACCGGTGGGGAGCCGGGGATTTTTATTGCTCCGTTCAGCAACCTCTCCCGTTACCCTGATCACAAATTCACGTCCCAGTTTGCGGGCTTCACCGCATAACCCGGCATCTTTCTCCATGTTAAAAACCAGCTGGGTAATCCCATAACGGTCCCTCAGGTCCACAAAAGTCATTCCCCCCAGGTCCCTTGATTTTCGTACCCATCCGGAGAGGATCACCTTCTGACCTACATGTTTTATATTTAATTGCCCGCAATTGTGTGTCCTGTACATCATGGTGCTATTTTTTATAACTTCAAGCAGTGCAAATTTAGCAACTTTTAAAGAGCAACCGGCAGGAAAGGTCACACTGTATGCATTACCCGTTATTATCAGATGAATATTTTATGAACGAAGCCCTGAAAGAGGCACGAATGGCCAGGGAATCGGAGGAGGTACCCGTAGGTGCCGTCATTGTCCACCGGGACCGTATCATTGCAAGGGCATATAACATGACCCGGCAATTGAATGATGTGACTGCCCATGCTGAAATGATTGCCATTACAGCAGCATCCAATTACCTGGGTTCCAAATACCTGTCTGAATGCTCCCTCTTTGTCACGCTGGAACCGTGCCTCATGTGTGCCACTGCCATGAAGTGGGCCCAGGTGGGCCGCATCGTTTATGGTGCATCAGATCCCAGGGAAGGCTATTCCCGCATTGAGGCGGATATACTGCATAAAAAAAGTGAAGTGACCCGGGAGGTGCTGGACCGGGAATCCGCAGAATTGCTCCGGCAATTTTTCCTTGACCGGAGATAGCCGGATCGACTGGACCGGTTGACACTGACAGGTCCATCATGCCAGGTTCCAAACGGGCGTAACATGATGCCCGGTTCATGAAGAGATACCAAACCCTGCGGTTTCAAGGTCCTTCCAGAATCCGGGATAGGATTTGGACACCACTGCCGGATCTTCAATGGTGATACGGCCCAGAGGAATTGCCAGCGGAGCAAAGGCCATGGCCATGCGATGGTCATTGTAGGTTTCGATGACCGGATCACGCACCGGTTTACTTCTTTTGCCCGACCAAGCAAACCATTCCCCAGCCGGATCGGAAAAAAGCAAATAACCCAGCTTTTTCATCTCCTTTTCCAGAGCGGCAATGCGGTCGGTCTCTTTGATACGGAGCGTACGTGTCCCTGTAAACCGGAAAGGTATGCCCAGTGCGCAAAAGGTGACTGCGCATGTCTGGACAAGGTCGGGACAGGCAGAAAAATCATAGGTTATTTCCGCAGGCATCTGCACCTTCCTGCTGGTAAGGGTGACACCACCTTCCCTGAAGGCAGTCTGTACACCCAGTGGCTCAAAAAGCCCGGCCAGGACCGCATCTCCCTGCAGGCTTTCCCGTTCCAGGCCGGGAAGGTGAAGCTCTGATCCGGGTAACAGTGCCGCCATCTGGTACCAGTACGAAGCCCCGCTCCAGTCTGACTCCACAGTAAACGCCTCCATTTCATAATGGCCACCGGGAACAACAATATGCCGTCCGTCAAATGAGGCTCCCGCTCCGCACCCGTTCATCAGAGAAAGGGTCATATGAAGGTAGGAGACAGACACTACCTCACCCATCAGGGTGATATGTAATCCCCCCTGAAGCGCCGGACCGATCATCATCAGGGCACTGATAAACTGGCTGCTGATACCCCCGGCGATCTCAATGTCACCTCCTGCAATGATTGCTCCGGATATGTGTAGAGGCGGAAAGCCCTCCTTATCCAGGTAACTGATCCTTGCGCCCAGTTCTCTCAGGGCAGCAACCAGGGGTCCTATGGGGCGTTCCTTCATCCGCGGGGAACCTGTCAGTATTACATCGCCCGGTACAGTGGCCAGGTATGCTGCCAGAAATCTCATGGCGGTTCCCGCATGTCCCACATCAATCAGATCACCCTGTTCCTGCAGTGCCTTTTCCAGGACCTTTGTGTCGTCACTCTCTGACAAATTGTTCAGCCTGGTACCAGAACCGGCCAGTGCACGGATGATCAGCATCCTGTTGGAGATGCTTTTTGAGGAAGGAATATATATTGTATCTTGTGCCGGTTTTTTTGGGCCGGAGATGACTTTTTTCATAGTCCAAAGATAATAAATAGCCTAAATTGCTTCCCGGATCCAAAGAAGTCAGCGCAATATCATGGCAAAGATTGATTTTGAAGATACAAAGACTGCATTCCGTATTAAATCCGGCAGGGATCTTCGCCGGGCTTATATGCTTTTTAAACTGATCTCTTACCCAGCGCTGGTAAAGATCGGAAATTCCATTATCCAGGTCCTGTCCGCACTGGGGATTCCCATTGGATGGCTGGTAAAACCAACGGCCTACAAGCATTTTGTAGGAGGGGAAACATTAGAATCGTGCCAGCCTGCTGTGGAGAAACTGAAAAGTGCCAATGTCTGTTCCATACTTGATTATTCTGTGGAAGGAAAGGAGACGGACAAAGCCATTGAGGCAGCTCTTGCAGAAACCCTCAGGTCCGTCATACATGCAGGGAACAATCCCGATATTCCATTTGCGGTATTTAAACCCACAGCGTTCGGTAACAACAGGGCCCTGGAGATATTAAGCGGAGCCTCTGTACCGGATAAAAGTGTCATCGAAGAGGGTGAGAAGTTCAGGAACAGGATCGATCGGCTCTGCAGCACTGCATTCGCGCATGATGTACCCATTATGATCGATGCGGAAGATACCTTCTATCAGAATTTTATTGACCAGGTGGTGACAGATATGATGCGGAAATACAATTATAAGAAGGCCATCGTATTCAACACATACCAGATGTACCGTCACGACCGGATCGGTATCCTGGAATCCGATATCAGGCGCGCCCGCAGGGAGCATTTCTTCCTGGGAGCCAAGTTTGTAAGGGGGGCATATATGGAAAGGGAAAGGGAACGCGCCTACAGATTACGCTACCCTGATCCCATTCAGCCAGACAAGGAATCGACCGACAGGGATTTTAACCTTGCATTGAAGATCTCCGTGGAAAACCTGGATGTGGTCTCTGTTTTTAACGGTACCCACAATGAATACAGCTGCATTTACCTGACAGAGCTGATGAAAGAACGGCAGATTGATCCGGAGGATCAGCGCATCTGGTTCTCCCAGCTCTTTGGAATGAGTGATCATATCAGTTTTAACCTTTCTGCAGCCGGGTATAATGTGGCTAAATATGTACCTTACGGGCCGGTAAGGTTTGTATTGCCTTATCTGATGCGCCGGGTAGAGGAGAATACGTCCGTGAAGGGACAAACCGGTCGTGAACTTTCACTGATCAGGAAAGAACGGCAAAGAAGAAGAGCCCATGAAGATTGATAACCAACACAATACCTACCGTATCTGGCTGGGCCGGATGATCATGACCA
>JANTFK010000110.1 GCA_024763595.1 Bacteroidales bacterium
GCCAATACCAGGATAAAACCCACAATATGTTTCCAGTTTACCTGCTCGCGGAAGATGATGATCCCGGAAAGGGCAAAGGTCACCGGTGCAATCTGTATAAAAACCTGCGCACTGGAAGGAGAGATCCGTTGTACACCTGTAATAAATCCCAGGTAATTGAGTGCCAGGAAAAGTGAGGCCAGTATCAGGAACAACGGGGGATGCCTGAAGATGCGAAAATCTGAACGGCGGAACAGGAGGGTCCACAGCGCCAGTACCACAAAAGCAATAGAGAACCTGAACCAGGTTACTGTGACCGGGGAGAGCTCATATGTGATCACCTTCAGCATGATCGCCATGAAACCCCAGAGCGAAGCAGTGAAAATGGCAAAAAGAAGACCTTTCCTGTGGTTCATACCCATGATTATCGGGACAAAACAAAAGACAAAGGAACAAAATATCTTGCAATAAGAGAGCGGATGAAAAGATCAGATCTTTACCTTCAGATTTCCAGCACCTGTCCGGCCGCAGGAACGATAAAACGGGTAGCTGTACCTGCACCGGAGGCTGTCTCTGTTGCCCAGGCAGCCAGTTCACCGGCAGTGAGGATCTCTTCACCGTGATATTTCAGGTCAGTGGTACCACTGTAATGAACAAGCACCACCTGTCCGGGAGTGACCCGCCGTAAAAACTCCAGGAGTGTCCATGGCTGTTCCGAAGGGTTCCATGTTTTGCTTAGCACATCGAAATAAGCACGGTTGGCCCTGCCCTGCCCTTCCAGCATATGCGGTGCAGTGACACGCTCCCATGTCATATCTTCAATGAACTTCCGCAGCACCTCACCTCGCTCCGGTTTATCCTCTCTCCCTCCTGCAAAACTCCAGTGATTGGTCCGTGGCCAGGGGAACCTGTTATTGGTATCTGTAACCAGCAGGTCAATATCTTTTATCTTTTCATAATCCTCCTGCCGCAGAAGCGGGGTAAGGATATCACCGGTAAAAAGGATCTTACGGTTTCCCGATTCAAAAAGGAGCATGGAGGCTCCAAAAGCACTCTGCCCGTGATATACAGGAAAGGCTGTTATCCTGTATGGCAACGCTCCTCCCCGCTCAACCGGTACACCGAATAGCAGTTCACGGTGCGATACGAGCTCTGCCAGCTGCGGGTAACTTTGAATCATGTAATCATATACGGGCCCGGTGGCATACAGCGGATATGGCCGCCGGTGCTTTTGCCAGAAACTCTGTACCACCCAGTCAACAGCAAGGGTATGGTCCATATGCGCGTGTGTCAGGCATATGGCGTCCGGAATCCGGTTGGTTCCGGTGATCAGGCTCTGAATGGTACCATGGCCCGCATCCACCAGTACATCCCCCCTGAGATCCTTTCCATCCCATGATACCAGTGAATAGGAAGCGTTGGAGAGATCGCGCGGATCATTGCGGTCATAAAAAGGATGTGTCTCTCCCAGGAAAACGGGCCAGGCATTTCCCCTTCCGTGCACAAGCAGTTCAACTCTTTTCTGCATTTACCAGACAATATCCATTTCATTCAGCAAATAACCAGCGTCAGCATATTTATCAATGATAAAGAGGACATAGCGTATATCAACAGAAATATTTCTGCAGAGGGAAGAGTCATAGTAAACATCACTCATCGTACCTTCCCAGTTACGGTCAAAATTAATACCGATCAGCCGGCCATCTGCATTCATCACCGGACTGCCCGAGTTGCCCCCGGAGGTATGGTTGGAGGCAATGAAACAGACAGGCATGGTCCCGTCTACCCCGTACGGTCCAAAATCCCTGGTTGCTGCAAGTTCCCTGAGCTTCTGTGGGATCCTGTAATCTTCGAAATCCTCTTCTGCTTTTTCAATAACACCTGAAAGGGTGGTATAATATCTGTAATATACACCATCCCGGGGCTGGAAACCCGCTGTTTTTCCATAGGTAACCCGCATGGTAAAATTGGCATCGGGATAAAGCAACCGGCCCTGTTCCATTTCCAGTAACGCTGCCATATAGGTTTTATAATTCTGCTGAAGGGCAGCCTCCAGTTGCCGGTATTCTGGGATGATCTCAATCATATAGAGATCCTGGAATTGCTGTTGGCAAACAGATACAGGATCCTTTTCCAGTTGTCTGATGGCAGCTTCCGGATCCTTGATATACCTGGAAAGGAGATCCATGACATCCGCTTGCCGGCTGAAAATGGTTTTACGGTAGATGGCACCGGCAAATCTTCCAGCATCCCCTTTGTACTTACCCCGGATATCCTGATAGAAAGCAGGGAGAAGGGAGTCAGGCATGGTTTGTGCATAAGCTTCTATCATGGAAGCAAAGATTTCCCGGTCTATGGGAAGGTAAAAATCCTTATAAAACCTGTTCACGCGAGCCTCAATGGCTTCCGGTTTTCTACCCTGTTTCATCATGTTACCGATCTCCGATGCCTCATTGAACAGTTCCACAGCCATAATGGCCTCTTGCAGCATGTCCATGGCATTCCGGTATAACCCCATATCCTGATACAACCTCTCAAATTCATCAAGCACCCGGTCATACTTCAGCGCTCTTTCACCATCACTTTTCACCCAATCCCTGAACTTCTCCTCTTCCCCCACTTTTACCTCAACTACACGGTTACGGTTAAGGCCCCTGATCATTCCCTGCCACTTCTTCCAGGCATTGCTGACACGCCTGTACTTGGAAGCGTACTGTATCCTTACCGCATCTGACTCCTCCATGTACCGGTCCATGATCTTCAACCGGGTGGTTCTGAGACCGATCTTGAGCGGGAGACTGTTTTCAAGTAATTCCCCGACGCCCGCAGAATAGAGATACCGGGAGGTATGACCCGGATACCCCATGACCATGGTAAAATCACCCTCCCTGATCCCTCCTGCCGCAATCTCTAAATGTTTCCTGGGTTTATACGGTTTATTGGCAGGGTCATAGGTGGCGGGACGGTTCTGCCGATCAGCATAAACCCTGAAGATGCTGAAATCACCGGTATGCCGGGGCCACATCCAGTTATCCTGGTCTTCCCCGAAATTGCCTATGGCTTCGGGTGGTGCCCCAACCAGCCTGACGTCCCTGTAAACTTCATATACAAAAAGATAGTAAGCATTGCCATAGTAAAATGGCTGAACCTGTGCCTCAAGCTGTGTGGCATCTGTGGCTGCTTCCATGATATGGCCCATATTCAGTTCCTTCCGGCGATCCCGTTCAGCCGCATCCATCTCCTGCGTAAGCCCCTCCATCACTTCTTCTGTAACCTCCTTCATATAGCGAAGAAAAGTGACCGAAAGTCCCCGGGCGGGCAACTCCTCCGCCCTGCCCATGGCCCAGAATCCATCGGTCAGGTAATCATGTTCCACTGAACTGAGGGACTGAACAGCCCCGTAACCACAATGGTGATTGGTCAGCACCAGTCCCTCTTCCGAAATCATCTCCCCGGTACATCCACCTCCAAAAATGACTACGGCATCCTTCAGGCAGTCCTGGTTGATGCTGTAGATATCTTCAGCAGAAAGCCTGAGGCCCGCCTCCTGCATTTGCTCAATATTATACCGCTCTATCAACATGGGGATCCACATCCCCTCTTTTGCCGCAAGCTGCAGTGCAAACGGGACCATCAACACCGTGGTCAGGCAGATTATCAAAACGCTCTTTACGCGCATACGCTTAACATACATCTTTCAATCAGTTGTCTGCATAATGATCAATCAGGGCTTTCAATTCACTGTATACCTGTTGGACAGGCAGTCCCATCACATTAAAATAGCTGCCGACAATCCGTTCCACGGCAATATAGCCGATCCACTCCTGAATCCCGTATGCACCGGCCTTGTCAAATGGTTTGTATCTGTCAACATAATATGTAATCTCATTCTGATCCAGTTTTGCAAAGGTCACATCGGTAACTGCAACAAAGGATTGCCTGCGGATGCGGGTTCTAAGGCATACTCCGGTGTAGACCTGGTGCGTTTGCCCCGACAGGCTGCTGATCATTGAGATGGCCTCCTGCCTGTGGGCGGGCTTCCCCAGCTCCTTTTGATCATGCCACACAATGGTATCGGCCGTAAGCAGGATCTGCTTCTCCTTCAAAACGCCGCCATAAAGGTCCGATTTGTGCACAGCCAGGTACCGGGCGATTGCACCCCCCTTCAGGTTTCCCGGGTATTGCTCTTCTGCATGCCCCGTATCCACCACCCTGAAAGGAACCCCCAGTTCCTGCATCAATGCCGACCTTCTGGGAGAACGGGAAGCCAGCAGGATCTCATATGTGAACAGTTGCTCCAACGGTAAATTAATACTTGAAATTGATCAGGTAAAAAACAAGGAGCGTATAGAGGATACCGGCAAGCATTACCAGTTTGATCAGGTTACTTGCACGTTTAAATCCCCGCTTATCCTTTGCTGCGAG
Organism: Bacteroidales bacterium; assembly: GCA_024763595.1. Taxonomy (GTDB): domain Bacteria; phylum Bacteroidota; class Bacteroidia; order Bacteroidales. The sequence goes on from JANTFK010000110.1 coordinate 4,405, forward strand.
AACCTGTATAATGAGTATTGCCAGTGGAATGACCAAAAAGAGGGAAAAATATACAAGCGAGATATAATCGGCCGGTGTTACCGAGAAAAAAATATATTTTAACAACAGGAAAATGAGCATGAAAATGGTAAAGGCGATCAACAGGACCGCAACAAGTTTCGTCCACCTCATACCCAGTACAATGGGCATGGTCCTCATCCCGTAAGCTTTATCACCCTCAAAATCCTCCGCATCTTTGATCACCTCTCTGATCAGGGTAGTCAGAAATGCAAAAAAACTGAAAGCGCTCACCCAGGCAAAGATATAGTTGAAACTGGCATTGCTCCTGATCATCACCGTACCGTATTCCCGGTTCAGCAACGGTATCTCAAAAAGCACCACCATCAGGGGCACCAGTGCTGTAAGGAAGGCTACAGAAAGGTTTCCGACCAGGAACTGTCGTTTGTAACTGGTCGAATAGAACCACAACAGGCCCGTGGCCAGTATAAAGACCAGTGACAGGGCCGGCAGCCTGATATAAAAGGCCAGGTAGATCCCGATGCCCACTCCGATTATATTGAGGATGGCATGCAGGGTCATGGCCACTCTTCTGGATACCTCTACTCCCACCACAACCCGTGCCGGTTTGTTGATCATATCCGTCTGTGTATCGAAGTAATCGTTGATGATATACCCGGCCGCTGCTATGAAAATGGTGGACAATACCAGCAGGGCAAACTGAAACTCCCCGAACTGCAGCGTAAATGTGGATGAGGGAAGCAGCGGATCCATCAGGAGATAACGCATGGCATACTGGGTTGCTGCAATGATCAGCAGATTCGGGAACCTGATGAGTTTCAATATGGATTGTACCTGTCTGATCATAGCTGCATCGCTACCATATTAATGGTTCACCATCGACCCACCTGCCATGCAGGCGGAGCACCTGTTCAACCACATCACGCACACAACCCTCCCCACCGGATAAAGGAGAAATGTAGTGCGCCACCGATTTGATCTCTTCCACTGCATCGGCGGGACAGCACGGAATGCCTGCTTTTCTCATCACATGGTAATCGGGCAGGTCATCACCCATATAAAGTACATCTTCAGCTTTCAGCCCGTATTTAGCCAGAAAATCTTCCAGGTCAGTCTCCTTGTTCTGCGAACCGAGGTATATATCTGTAATGCCCAGTGCTTTAAACCTGAGTGCCACAGACCCTGTGGTCCCTCCTGTGATAATGGCTATGGGATATCCACGTTTGACAGCATGTTGCAGGGCATATCCATCCTTGGTATTCATGGTACGAATTAATTCTCCCGAGGGGTGAAGATACACCTTCGGGCTGCTCAGTACACCATCCACATCAAATGCAAAAGCTTTTATATCCCTTAATCCTTCCTTAAAATTGGTCATGCAGCGTTTATAAACTGATTACTGTCACGTCAATGACCCCGGGTTCTGTTGATATCCCGGCTTATAAAAGTATACAATTTCTCCCATTCGGGATATGCCTTCAGCAGATCCAGGTGTTTTTCAAGCGTAATCTGGTCTCCCCGTACTGCCGGTCCTGTCTGCGCTGCTGCTGCCCCCATTTCTGCCATCTTCATGAATGTCTCCTCCAGGAGCGGGTGAATCAACGCTTCTGCCAGTCCTGCATCATCCAGGATCTTTTGTGCAACATGCACCATGTGGTTCGTGAAATTATTGGCAAAAACAGCGGCCAGATGAAAAACCAGCCGCTGCGCAGCAGTGGTTTCGTGTACGCTTGATGACAGATGGGAAGCCAGTACCTTAACTGCAGCCGTCACACCGGGTGAGGATCCTTCCACCAGGAAGGGAACCTTCTCCAAATCAACCGGATACTGAAGGCTCAGGGTCTGTAACGGGTAGAGAACGCCACACCGCTCCTGGGCGTCCTGAAAAAGATCCAGCGAGAGAGCCCCTGACGTATGAACCCATGTTCCTTCGTGACTGCTGAAACGCTTTACCACCCCGGCAACTTCCCGGTCGGGCACACAAACAATAAAAAAGTCAGCCTCCTGTGGTACCTCCCCGGGCAGTGATGTGCCGGGTGCATCCAGTTCAGCTGCCAGCCTGCCGGCAGATGCCGCGGTCCGTGAGTATACACATGAAATCGTATACCCCTCAGCATAAAGATGCCGGGCAATGTGTGTTGCCACATTCCCGGCACCTATCATCACAATATGGCCCTGGTCAAATCCGATGACCTGTAGGTTAGAAACAATAACTGTTCTCTTCGATCAAACGATCGGCAATCCTTCTGCGGGCCGCTCTAACATTGATCCGGGCCACAGAAGTAAAAGATTGGATACCCTTCTCCAGCAGTTCCATCATTACCGTTCCCGGATCAATGGAACCGGCTGAGTCATCGGCAAATTTCCGGATCCTGGCTGCAGCATCATATACAAACACATCCACCATGTCGCGGTAAATGGCTGTTGCTTCCTCCCCTTTCATTTGTTCCATCTTCTTCAGCCGGACCACCACCGATTCGGCTGCATAAGTTTGTATAATAGCGTCAGAAATATTACTGAGTATCTCCTGCTCATGAACCAGTCTCCTGCCAAACCTGTCGGAAGCGGCTTTGAGCAGCATCAGCGCCACCTTCTTAAAATTGGCGATGTAGTGATCCTTCTCCCCGAAATAGTCGCCGGGCACCGCCGGCTGGCCGTCCTTCTTCACCTCTTCAAATGCTTTTTCTGCCTCTTCAAAAACAGGAAGCACCTTCCTGGCACCTTTTTTCAGGATATTGTCCACCAGTAACAGGCGGTTAATCTCGTTGGTACCCTCAAAGATCCTGTTGATCCTGGAATCACGGTATCCCCGTTCGATCATCATCTCGGATGAGAATCCCATGCCTCCATGTATCTGAACGCCCTCATCCACTACATAATCGAGTGATTCGGAACCAAAAACCTTCATGGCCGCCGCCTCCACTGCAAAATGGTTGAACGCTTCCATGGTATTGCGACCCTTGTCGTCCCCTTTGGAAACATAATAATCGATGGCATCATCCAGTGCCTGACTGGCACGGTATACAGAGCTTTCAGTGGCAAAGGTCCGGATCACCTGCTCGGCCAGCTTGTATTTAATGACACCAAACTCGGATATGTGGCAATTAAATTGTTTTCTTTCATTGGCATATCCAACCGACTGATTGATGGCGGTTTTGGCTGATCCAATCACATTGGCTCCCAGCTTGATCCTTCCCATATGCAGAATATTCAGGGCAATCCTGAAACCCTCTCCGCGTTTTCCAAGCATATTCTCCACCGGCACCTTGCAGTCGTTAAAGAAGATCTGCCGGGTGGATGAACCCTTGATACCCATTTTCTTCTCTTCGGGGTTGAAGGTTATCCCCTCAAAATCGCGCTCCACAATAAATGCACTCAGCACCCTGTCATTATCAATTTTGGCAAATACCGTCATCACATCGGCAAATCCACCGTTGGTGATCCACATTTTGGCACCATTCAGGATATAATGCTTCCCATCTTCGGACAGTACCGCCTTGGTGCTACCTGAATTGGCATCCGATCCTGCTCCGGGTTCCGTAAGGCAGTATGCCCCAATCAGTTCCCCGGCTGCCAGTTTGGGAACATACCTGGCACGCTGTTCTTCATTCCCGTAATAGAGGATGGGCAATGTGCCGATCCCGGTATGACATGAATAGGCCACTGCATAAGAGTACCCCGATCCCAGTACTTCACTGGCGTACATGGTGGTGATAAAAGATTGCCCGAATCCGTCATACTCTTCAGGTATTGTAATTCCTAGCAATCCCAGTTCACCTGATTTCACCAGCAACTCTTTCATCAATCCCTCCTCTTTGTCATCGACCCGGTCGAGGACCGGGAATACTTCACTCTCCAGAAAATCTTTGCAGGTCTCCCCGATCATGCGTTGCTCTTCATCCAGTTCCTCGGGGATAAATACATCGGACGGATCGGTGGCTTTTACCAGAAACTCACCACCCGTAATTATTTTTTTCTCTTCCATAATGATATTGATAGTTTATTACATTGTCTAAATCTCCAGGGCCTGGACCACCAGTTCGGCTATATCAAAGTTTTTCACCTCCCCTTCCCGGTTCTTGTACTTGATACCATCGGTAATCATCACCATACAGTAAGGACAGGCAGTTGCAATAATATCGGCACCGGTTTCCAGGGCCTCTTCTGTCCGTTCGATAAACACCTCTTTCTCTCCTTTCTCGGCCTCTTTGAACATCTGTCCGCCACCTGCTCCGCAACAAAGGGCAAAACTCCGGTTCCTTTTCATCTCGCGGGTCGATACGGATAATGCCCTGAGCACCTGACGGGG
>JANTFK010000111.1 GCA_024763595.1 Bacteroidales bacterium
TCCGCGATAAAGAGGCAAGGGTCGAGATTTACGAATTTGATGAAAGCGGAGAACTGATCCTGCCTCCCCGCCTGGTACTGGACGGATATGACGGTCACCGTTGTTTCTATGCATCGCTGACGGTGGGGGATGTGAATAACGACGGAGAAAATGAGCTCATCGTGGGATGGAAAGAGGAGCAAAAAATCAACAAGGGAACCGTCCTGGGATACAAAATAGATACTGCATCCCACCGGTTATACACCTTTGCCTACCGCGACGAGGCACTGGACATGTCCTATTTTGAAAAGATGATGGAAGTGGCCGATGCGGATAATGACGGAAAGAACGAACTGGTGCTCTCCACACGCGGAGACAATATATCCGAATTTATCTCCAGCGATCACCTGGGATACCTTTTCATGTTCAGGGTGGATGCCTCCGGGGCCGTTACCCGGGAACTGCTGGTGGATCTGAACGATAAATATGCAGGGTCATCGTGGCTGGCAGTCGGGGATGCCGACAATGACGGGGAAAACGAAATTGTGCTGGCAACCGGTCAAGGTGACCGGCAAAAACCCGGGGAATCGTACGTGGTGCTGGTTGAAAAAGAGTGAACCGGTACTACCGGTGATTTTCCTTTTTGCGTTTTACCTGCTTCATCATATTCATTCTCAGGTTCCCGTAACCGTCAAAAATAAAACGGTTTGAAAGGATAATGCTTAAAAACAGGTTGATGGTGCAGCCCGTAAAGATGGCTGTCATGATCATGATCTGATATTTGATGGCAACAACGGGGGGACTGCCTCCCAGTATCTGCCCCGTCATCATGCCCGGCAGGGTGATCAACCCGATCACCGACATGGTGGCAATCATCGGGTTCAACCCATGCCTGACCGCCTCTCCCACAAATGGCCTCAGGGCAAACCTGCTGTCATTGGTATTGGAAAGCAGAAAAATGTAGAGATCCGATTTCTCCGCCAGGCTCTTAAAATAGGTGGATAATCCTACAATATTATGGTTCAATGCGTTGCCCAGAATGATCCCTGTGATGGGAATAAAATAGCGGGCATCAAAAAAATACTCCAGCCTGAGTACGAACCCCAGGAAAAAGGCATCGATGATCACCACCGAGGTAATCCCGGCTATAAACAGGGGGACAATGAAGTATTTCCAGTGCAAGGCAACACGCTGAATGGTTGTAAATACCCCGGTAATGATCATGACCAGTACCCAGAGCGAGTTGACCCAGGGGCTGTTGAGCGCAAAGATCCACTCCAGGTATATGGCAACCAGTGCCAGCTGAGCCACCATCCGCAACACACTGATCAGCACATCCTTCACTATCCGTACCCGGTATACCAGAAAAAACAGCACCGGGATAACCAGTATAAGCAATCCCAGTGCCAGGTCCCATATGCTGATATCGACAACTTCTTTCACAACCTGACTATTTGATCCGCACTCTGCACCCATGCCGGATGATGGGAAGCCGCCACAACGGTTCTCCCCTCCAGTGACTGAATGGTGCGGATAAGCATTTCAACGGCTTCCTCATCCAGGGATGAAGTGGGTTCATCCATCAATATGATCTCCTTATTGAAGCTGAGGCAGACCGCTATGACGATCCGCTGTTTCTCCCCCCCGCTTATCTCTTTAAAATGCTGACCAATGATATCCTTTTCCAGGCCAAGCTCCTGAAGAAACCCCTGAACAGGTGCCAACCGGGACGATACATGCAGCAGCTTCATCAACTGCAAACCGTTCTCTACAGGCAGGTGAATATTCTGCGGGATCCAGATCATCGATTTCCGGATCTGCCTGACGGTTGTGGTATCGAGCAGCAGGTTGTTGATGCGGACCGTACCGCTGTCGGGGATCACATAACCCGCCAGCATTTTCAACAATGTGGTTTTCCCTACCCCGGACACTCCGCTCAGACAGGCATGTTCACCTTTTTCCACATGCAGGTTCAGCTTGTCGAAAATAATTTTATCTGGGAAGGAAAGGGAAATATGCTCACACTGTATGACGGGCATTATTACAACTCCTTAATCCTGATGTTTTTCCACCTGGTCTTTGCCCCATCCTGCCATTGGCGGTAGGCACCGTGAAACTGGAGACCTATGAAACCGGATGCCGACATATCATCGGTTGTATCGACGGCCGGCACATCATTCACCCATGTCTGAATCTTGTTTCCGTCCATGACAATCTTAAAGTGGTTCCAGTCCAGCAGCCTGAAAGCATTGCGCGCCTTATCATTACCAGCCAGCGTCACCACCCATCCGCGGTTCCCGGGTTCATACAATCCACCCGACCAGGCCCGTTCGGAAGGATCCACTTCCACCTGGTAGCCCCATACATAACCGGACCTCCATTCTATTTGCCGCACGGTGCCTTCCGCATTGCCTGCCACATAACTGGTTACTGTATCCCTGTCCCATATCTGCCCCCGGCACTGTATACCAGAATTGAGGGAAGTATCAATCTTCACATCCAGTTCAAGTATAAAATTATCATAGGATTTTTCTGTCACCAGGTAACCTCCGCCCTGGTTATCCAGGGTTGTGTTGCAGATGATCATATTGTCCTCCACATAAAAATCAGGTTTGCTGTCCGGATGGTCCCAGTCCTGGTTCAGTACCTTCCATCCGTTCAGGGTCTGACCATCGAAAAGGTCCACCCACCCATCATTTGCAGCCGGTTTATGCTGACATCCTGCAATGAATAACAGAGCAATCGCGATCCCGGTAAACGGGACGTAGTTGAAAAAACGTTTGACATTCATAAATATTCGGTTTTTGTTGGGAATTTATTTGATGTAGTCTCTACTTTATCTTTCCTGCATTCCTGTGAATCTTTTCGATGGCCATGGCAATATCGTCCATATCCTTCTTACCTGCCAGCAGCATGCTCTGGCTTAACCAGACCGCCTCATCTTTGCATAACAGGTCATTTTCCGGACATTGGTTCCGCGCATTGTAATTGTGGATGTCCAGCATCTCTTCCGGGTACATTTTCCTGAAATTCCTGGATTGAAATGCCTGCTTCAGATAGGGCATTTTATTCAGGGGACTGTAACCACCCGAACAGGGTATCCCCTCGGCAATCAACGCTTCCAGAAAACGCTGCTTTGACATACCCTGAAACTCCGCTTTGTGATAACGAAATGGGAAGAGATGGAAAGCTGCCCTGGTCACATTGTCATAAAGCTTATAAGGTATGATCCCGGGGATGTCCCTGATCTGTGACCTCAGGTATGCTGCATTCTCATTTCTGGTAGCGGTCTGTTCTTCCAGGCGTTGCAGCTGGGCCAGTCCGATTGCTGCCTGGTACTCTGCCATCCGCAGTTTGGTTCCTGCTATTACCGTTCCTGCACCAACTTCACCCACCATGGATCCGTACGGATTACCATAATTATGGTATGAATAACAGCGGTCCATAAATTCATCATCATCGCTCACAATGGCTCCTCCTTCCCCGATAGGCAGGTTTTTGGAGTTCTGAAAACTGAAACAGCCGGCATCTCCGAAGCTTCCAACTTTCTTGTGATTAATTTCTGCCAGCCATCCCTGACAGGCATCCTCAACCACAACCAGGTTGTGTTTGCGGGCGATCTCCAGGATACGCGGCATATTGGCCGGTAACCCAAGGATATGTACCGGAAGGATCGCTCTTGTGTGCGGGGTTATTTTCTCTTCTATCTTCTCCGTATCGATCTGGAAGGTTTCCCTGTCGGTATCCGCAAATACCGGTATGGCTCCGGTGGCCAGTACCGCAACTGCCGTGGCTATAAAGGTATAGGAAGAAATAATCACTTCATCACCTCCTCCGATACCCAGCTGAACCAGCGAGGCAATCAGTGCATTGGTGCCATTCACAACAGCCAGCGCACGCCGGGTTCCTATGGTTTTTGCCCACTCTTTCTCAAATTCCGAAACCACATCCTTGCGTGACCAGATACCGCTTCTCAGCACCTCAATCACACGTTTTTCATCTGTCTCCGGCTTCCATACAGGCCAACCCGGCCACGGTTTCGTACGAACCGGATCGCCACCGAGGATAGCTGGTTTTTCTGGTGCACGCAGGGTACTACCGGCAAATAAAGAGGGGGTCACACTCATTCCAACCACGGTCCCGATGCCCGCCTGCGTATTTTTCTTGATAAACTTCCTCCTGCTGTACTGTTCCATTTTATTCAGATTTTGTATTTCATAAAGATAAGTAACTACTGAACACTTTGTTCATGAGAAGCGAGAATTTCCTGTTGCTCCAGTCTGAATAAGCTGTCCAGCTGCACAACCAGGCCGGGCAGCTCAACGGATCTGTCGGTCGTTTCAGAGAGATCGTCCTCAAGATTATATAGTTGCCAGGGCTGACCGGGAGCGGTGCGTACAATTTTCCACGCACCCCTTCGCAGTGCAGCATGCTGCCGGTACTGAAAAAAGAAAAATGGATGCGGCGAAACGGCGCTTTGCCCCGTGAGCACAGGCAACGGGTCCCTGCCATCAACGACCAGGCCCTCCGGAAGCCCGGCTCCGGATAATATAGCAGATGCGACCAGCAGATCAGGTGACCACAACGGAGTGCTGATAACCGAACCGGCTGCTATCTTTCCGGGCCAGCGGGCAAAGGCGGGAACCCGCAATCCACCCTCCCAGCAGGTAACCCCCCCTCCCCTGAGGGGATCATTGATCCCGATATCCACATCTCTTCCCAACCTGAAGGCCCCGTTATCGGAGAAGAGAAACAGAAATGTGTTATCTGCAATATTAAGAGAATCCAGCACTTGCATCACATCCCCGATGGCGTGGTCGAGGGCCGTTATCACTGCACGGTAGCGCTTATACGGATCCGGTTCATCGGGCGACAATCCGTAGACATCTCGAAAAACCCAGTCGGGCGCCTGCCAGATAGTGGCCTGTCCGGGCGCCTTGTTAGCCGCATTGGGAAAATGCGGGGCATTAAAGGGCAGATAGACAAACCAGGGTTCATCATTGCCGGTTTTCTCCCGGATGAAATCGATGGCAGCACCGGCAAACAGGTCCGGGCTGTATTCCCCGGTACGGTAGATCTCCTCCGTATTATGGTAAAGATCGTGTTTGCCCATGTATACATGGGTGTAATAATCAATGTTACCGGAAACATGCCCGAGGAACTCATCGAACCCCCGTTCCGTGGGACGTGATCCGGGTGCAAATCCGATATTCCATTTGCCAAAAGCCCCCGTGGCGTAATGAGCAGGAGCCTGTTTGATAATCTGGGGAATCAGTATCTCCGAATGAGAAAGCCCGGTTCCGTAATTCCCTTCGATACCCCCAAGCTGATAATCCAGTTTATTTCGCTGTGGTATGCGGCCAGTCAATAGAGCGGCCCGGGAAGCCGTACAGGTTGGTGAGGCGGTATAAAAACTGGTGAGCCTTGCACCCTCTGCAGCAAGGCGGTCTATATTCGGCGTTTGAACAGGTGAAGCTGCATGATAGCAGTGAAGGTCCCCGTATCCAAGATTATCCACCGTAATGATCAGGATATTGGGTGGAGATGCTGATTTTGCCGGATCACCCGAGCCGCATGCAGAAACCATCACAGGGACAATTACCGGCAACAGGGCCCGGATCACCGGCAGCAGGGCCCGGATCACCGCACGTAAACTGTCATTCCCCGGTAACAACAGGACGCGGTACACCTCAGAGTTCTTTGAATACCTTCTCGAGCAATGCTTTGGTTGCCCTGATCCCTTCATCTTCTGAAAGCTGACCGCCTTCGAATTCGATCCCCACATACCCTTTGAAGCCAGCGTCCCTGACAATCTTCATGATCCTGAAAAAATCGGATTCGACCTCGTTTCCATTCTCATCAAATATGTGGGATTTGGCACTTACGCCTTTGGCATAGGGCATCAGTTCGGCTATACCTTTATAGCGGTCATACTCCTTGATACAACCATCGGGCCCGCGTTCAATGCAAAAGTTCCCAAAGTCGGGAAGCGTTCCCACATTGTCCATTGCCACCTGCTCCATGATACCGGCCAGCCATGCTCCGTTGGAAGAGTATCCCCCGTGATTCTCCACAATGATATTGATTCCCCTGGACGCACCATATTCCGCCAGTTTGGTGAGCCCGTCCACAACATTGGCGGCCACCTCTTCCATGGTCCCCTCTCCTGCTGCATTGACACGTATGGAACGTGCACCCAGGTATGCCGCTTTATCCACCCATGGGTAATGGTTCTCAACAGTTTGCTGCCGTGCTTCGGGATCTGCATCCCCAAGATCACCCAGTGCATCACACATAATCAGCCCCACATTCACCCCGGCATCCCCGCATTTCTGTTTGAACCGTTTCCAGTAGTCATCATCACCAACCTTACCGAAGTAGAAGGTATTTACAAGTTCAATGGTATAAATCCCGTAACCGGCAGCGATTTCAGGAAAATCCACCGGGTCGAGTTCACCCTGTAGCACATCATCGGGCGACTCTTTCAGCATACGGGAAAATGAGTCCCAATCCTTCAGGGCCGGTCCGAAAAAGGCATTATGCAACGACCATTGCGCCAGTGAGATCTGAAAATCAGGGGTCTTCTCTTCCGTCAGATCTGTTTGTTCAGCCCCGGCTGATTTACCCGCCTGTGATTTTGAACCTGTGTTACATGAAACCAACATGATGGATGCGATTGCCAGCATGAAAGATGCGACCCGGAAATATTGCCTGTTCATTTTCATTTATTTTGAAGTTTATGGTTGAAAGATATTGTTTCAAAGCCCTGGTAAAATATCAAAGATAAAAAATTGTAATTGTTAAATCCTTTCCCGCATGATATTAGACGGATGCGTTGTATATTTGGTCTTTCACTTTAAAACATTGGATCATGAAAAAGTTCACACTGCTTGCCATCATGCTGTTTGCCGGATTCCAGGTTGCAGTCCTGGCGCAGAAAACATCGCTTTTCAACGGTAAAGATCTTTCGGGATGGGAAATATACGGTACCGAAAAATGGTATGTGAAAGATGGATTGCTGGTATGCGAAAGCGGACCCGACAAGGAATACGGTTATCTGGGGACCAAAAAAGCATATAAAGATTTTGAACTGACTCTGAAATTCAGACAGGGAGCCGACGGGAACAGTGGGGTATTCTTCCATTCTTCCATTGAAGGGACAAAGATCACCGGATGGCAGGCAGAGGTTGCTCCCCCGGGACACAATACAGGGGGTATTTATGAATCCTATGGCAGGGGATGGCTTATCAAGCCCGACCCGGAAAAGGATAAATACCTGAAATTCGGAGAGTGGAACACCATGAAAGTACGGGTGGTGGGCGACCGGGTGGAAACCTGGTTAAACGGACACAGGATGATCAGATTGGAGGATGAAAAGATCGGGAAAGTCAAAGGTGCCATCGCCCTTCAGATCCACTCCGGCGGCGGGATCAAGGTAGAGTGGAAAGATATCTACATCAAGGAACTGTAAATATGGTTGCATACAGGATGGTTGACAGATCCGGACGATCGTTAATGATGATGGAATATATCACAGAACAGGAATTTGATGCTCAATAAGTGTATGCCATTAAGGTTTTCCACATGGCCATGATATTTTCCGGGGGGACCTCTGCCTGGATATTGTGAACCGTGTTAAACACGAACCCGCCACCGGGAGCCAGGGCTTCGATGTTCCTTTTCACATCATCGATCACTTCCTGCTCCGAACCACGGGGTAATACGTGCTGTGTGTCCACGCCCCCTCCCCAGAAAACGATGGAATCGCCGAAATCCTTTTTAAGCTGAGCCGGTTCCATCCCGGACGCCGTTATATGTACCGGGTTCAGGATATCCACACCCATATCGATCAGGTCAGGTATAATGGGACGGACGCTGCCGCAGGAATGGAAGATGATCCTGATGCCCGGTGCCTTCTCTTTGATAAACCGGAGCACCCTTGTAAAATGAGGCTTGTATAAGCTCCGGAACTGTGCGGGACTGATCAGCTGGGTAAACTGTGTTCCGTAATCATCACCCTCCCCCGCTATATCCACCACATCGCCCAGCTCCCCAAGTGCCATATCCCAGAAAGCGATTTTCAGATCAGCCAGTTTGCCCACCAGCTTGTCGGAGTTTACAGGATATAACAGCGGATCGGTCATGGCATTCTCCATGCCCCGGATACGTTGCTGCATCTCGAACAACCCTGCGCACAATCCCTTGATCATCACAACCTTGTTCATCTCCCTGTATTGAAGGGCCCGCTCCCTCAGACCAGCGATCCTGGCATGGTCAGCGGCATCGGGCCACGGGAAATTCCCCACCATATCCTCCCTGTTAAAGTCCAAATGTTCCATGGGGCTCTCCACCAATGAAAACCAGTAGCCGTCCTTTGGGAAATGATGTACAAACGACCACTCATCACGGTACTCCCAGTATTCCCCGCAATCCTTCATTCGGGCATGAACATCCCAGTTGTGACTGGTCAGTGGAAAAAGGCCCCGGGTGTCCACCTGTAACATATCCAGGATCTCCTCCGATGGTACCACAATCTGCTGGATCACATCGGACCACCTGGGGGCCGGGTCATCTTTTCCCAGGTATGCTACCAGGTTCCGGTAAGCACCCCGGGTGATGCCGGTCCAGATACCCCCGGCCAGATCGAAAGGGATCCTGTCCGGTTCCTCGTGATTCAGTGATTTGAATA
>JANTFK010000112.1 GCA_024763595.1 Bacteroidales bacterium
CGAATCATACAAGTATTCATCTGGATTGGGGTGACCTGCCTGACCGTCCTAAGCAGGGGGTCATGATCAATTGTGATATTGGCCGCACATGGCACGGGTCCATGCATCTGAGCGCTTTTGGCCCCGGAGGCAGAGGTGCGATCCATAACCAGGGAAATGGAGATTGGGATTATCCCCGGGGATCGGCCGGGATTTTGCGATTGGTAAAAAAGATGGTGGAGACGGGTAAAACGCAGGGACCGGTTAACCAGATGATCGAAGCCGTAGCCATTGCCGATGCAGCCGATGCTGCCATGAAAGCCGGGACAACGCAGACATTCCGGATTGTTAAACCCATTCCCCGAATAAATTAAAAATAACCAAACCAAGGAAAACCATGAAATCCATCAGAACCAGAATGACCGTTATTGCTTTATCAATGTTACTGATATTGTTCTCAGTGTTACCCGGCATCAATGGGCAGAAGCCCGGGACTGCCAGACATGAGGGAAAGATCTGCCATGTTACATCCTTTGCCATGAACAGGATCTGTAAAGAATGGGATGGCCAGTGGGAGGGCATAAAGGCAGCCTCCGACGGAAACTGTTATTTCGGGACATCAACTCATTCGCGGGGCCACGGAGCAGGGTTTCATATGTATAATCCGGAAACCCGGGAACACACCATGATCGCAGAAGATATGACATTGATCTGCGGAGAGGAGAATACCGAGACCCAGCAGGGTAAGATCCACAGTCCCATCGTGGAACTGGACGGATGGCTCTACTTCACCACCCACCTCTCAAACTACTGGCCCGAAGGGATAGCATTGTATACAGGGGCACATGTGCTGGGCTATGAAATGGCCACGGGAAAGTTCCGTGACTTTGGTATCGTGAAGCCGCGTTACTCCATCTATTCGGCCATCAATGTGGACCCTGAACGGAAAGTGTTGTATGTATTTGTGGCTCCTTTTTATGACGAACTGATTAAAAACGACGGTGTCCATTTATATAGTGTTGACATTGCTTCCGGTGAGAAGAGAGACCTGGGCCAGCTCACCCACGGACAGACGGGAGCCAGCTTCTGGTTCTACGTGGACAACCGGGGAAGATGCTGGTTCACCCTTTGGAAAGAGCATATCAGTTATGAAAACGATCCGGGCAATCTCTATTGTTACAATCCCGAAGAAGACAGGATCATTACTTATAAGGATGTACTTCCCAAAGGAGAACTGATAGACGGAACCCCTGTTACGGATGAGAAGTTACTGAACAGCAGGTCGTGGACCTGGGCTGAAGCTCTTCCCGGAAGGGAAAAATGCCTCTTTACCATGGGATGGTGGGGAGGCGGCGATGAGCGGCTTTGGATATTCGATCCTTCGAAAAATATAGAAAAAGGAAAGGCGTTCCAGCCCGTTGCCCATATTGGTTCAACTTTTCTGGAGACCGCGCTGGGTGGCGACAGACTTTATTTTGTGCAGTACAATGACCTGGAGGACCAGCGAACCCTGAGTGCAGAGGTAAAGCGGGACGAAGATCCCGATATAGTGGGTTACAATACGAACCTGCACCTGAGGAGTGTTTCAATCGATCCGAAAGGTGACCATACCATCACGGATTACGGGAAGATCGTTGACCAGGATGGCAGGGCCCCCAGAATGATCAATTCACTGGCTGCTGATGAGAAAGGCCGGGTATATATGATGGGAAGCTGGTATATCAGCTCTTTCAAAGACGCCTCCATGCAGATCCTGTTTACCGAATACCCCGGTAAGCGCATATACAAGCTGGTAAAACGGGGGGAGTTCTTTGCCGTGGCTGAAACCAAAGAATAATTGACCGGCACATCTGCAAGAACTACATTGGTATCAGGTGAAGAATGCCCCGGTTACTGATCCAGTCCGTTTACGAACAGGTTGATTGCTTCGGGGCTTCCATACATAATTGTCGAATACGATTTGCCCAAACCAAGTTGTGCTGCAGGTGCCACTAAAAGACGTTGAAATTTTGCATCCCACGCTTTTCTTAGAATTCTTAACTGTTCAGGATCGTGGCTCATTACGATACTATTCACCAGTGCAGCAATAGTTACACCAGGCTGGTTGACTGGATGTGTAGCGGGACAGGAGGTATAGCGCCAGTCGCTCTTTTGATCTATCCATGTGTCATTGTTAAGATGTGTAACACCCCGCTTTACAGATTCTGGAATCCTTTCATCCCCTGTGAGCTCATAATACCGGCTCATACCGTTCATCCTGATTGAACCTATGAAACCCGCTTCTCCCACATGTTTTGTTTTGCAGTAGCAATGGCCCCACGGAAGTGTATGCAGCCATCCACCGCAGTTGGGATCCTGGGCTTCCATGGCGTCCTCTGCAAGCAATTTCATAGCTTTCAGATACCGCTCCCGATAGTCAAGTTCATATGCCCCGGCTATGGCTAACATTGTCCATCCATTCACACGTCCCACATGAGAACCGGTCTTAAAATTGTATTGACGGTTTTCAACCAGTTGAACAAGATTTATTCCGATCTTTTCCACGGTCTCTTTCAACCAGGGGTCACCGGTCAGAAAATAACCATAGGTCATACCCTGAGTCCAGATATGTCCTAAATTATACGGGTCCAGACACAAATACGGATTTTGGGTCTTACCGGTTCCAAACGAGACATAAAGTTTCCGGATTGTCTCTACACTGTAAAAGCCGCTTACATGACCGACACAATGTTCATGCACCATTCCCGGACGAACCGGATAGTTTTCATTTAATCCCACAAACTCCTCGAAATGTTTTTTTAAATCTTCATTAACAAATTGGATCACATCGACTTCACTTGTATGACGAGCAGCATTGTAACCCACATAGAAATAGTCCGGGTCACCGGTCCTGGCAAACTGCATCAGAATATGTTTAGGCGTATCATACTCATTGTTACCCCAATTGCAGGAACGCTCGCCAAACCAGTCGCCCCAATTCATGGCCCCATAATCGCGCTGTACTTTTATGGAATTGCAGTATCCGTTAACGAAAAGGTTTTCTGCCCAGTCATCATATGCTTTCATACCCGGACTTCCTGCAGGAGCAATATGGCCCCATACGCCGGTAGCAATTGCCTGTTCGGGATTGGCAGACGGAACCAGTGGAGCATTTGCGGACTTTGCCAGTGTGCCACCGTCCCCTGACAAATCCAGCCAGATTTGCCAACGGGGAGCCTGACCCTGTCTCAAACGGTAGAAATTATCCATGAACAAATATTGATACTTGTACCAGGGTTTCATATGATCAAACGCCCCTTTTTCAAACTCAGGAAATAAACCGATTTTCAGCCCCAATGAATCCACCTCCAGGCTTTTTGGCCACTGTTGCCAGAAATCCCTGAGGGCAACTGCCAAAATTCCTTTTCCATCATCCATCTCGGCCCATCCGGGAGCTTTCGTTCCATTTCCTTCAGCCCCTTCGAACCGGTAGTTTTCATCATCAACCTGAAACAATCGCAGCTTTGAAGCCGGTTTTCCGCTCCACCCCGGGGTACCACCTATGGCAACTGTGCGTCCTGTATTGAGTGGGCTTATTTCAAGGTTCAGACCACGAATATGCTGCATCATATCTTTCTCAGCATCTATCAGGATCTGGGGCTCAAGAAAAACTTCAGACAACCCTGCAAAAACCGATGCACGCATGCGAAAACCGAAAATACGTTCTCCGTCAGCAGTTCGGAACGCCCCTTTTAATACAAGCGTAGAGCGCATTTCACCTTTTGTTTCAATATCTTCCGATTCAACCCTGCCCCGGCAGGTTTGTCCCTTGCTGTCTGTGAGCGTTAAACCGATATCAAAACGGTCAGATATCCTCAACAGCGCATCTTTCCCGGTAACAATCTCAATCTTTCCCGATTTGACAGACGGGTTTTTCCCTGCCCGCGTACGCACCATAACTTTCGGCTGGATCTTTTTTACTTCTGTTCCCCAGGAAAGTGTATAATGGGCCTTCCCGTCCACAGGAGGGGCTGACTGAAAGTCAAGTAATACCCAGCGGGCGCTTCCATCTTTCCACCGTGCCAGAACGGACGTCTGGCACGGCACGGCCTTATTCGTATCATCGTGCAGCATGAACCCCGTTCCCTCAGGAGCAACTCCCTGAGCGAGTGGGACTCCCCCGGTCACGGGTCGCACTGATGTTAACCCGGATTTATTCCAGACATCAATTTCCAGTTCTCCAACCTGCTGTTTGTTTTCCTTATCTCCGGCATAAGCCAGACCCATAAGCAGAAAACAAACACTGAGCAATACGATCCTTTTCATTGTAATTACTTTCTGTTAAAGATGATGATTTACTGTCATATAATCTCTACAATCAGTGATATTTTATCTATTTGATTGTACTCCCAAAAACCATTATTGCCTATCTTGCTGCATATTTCAATTCCATTTCATCAGAAAATGAAACATTATATCCTGCTGGTTGTGCTCATGGGTATGCTGAGCACCTGTAACACACCTGACAAACCATCCCACGACTCATTCCCCCTGAAAACATATGTGGAACAACCGGATGAAGCCTTCCGGTATGAGATCATAGATACGGTACGGGGCAAAGCCTGGACCGAATACAGGATCCGCATGGTCTCAGGCACCTGGCTGACAGAAGCAGAAGTGAAGGAGACCGAGTGGTGGCACTGGCTGACCATGGTAGTACCTGATGAGATAAAAGAGACCGAATCGATGATAATTATTGGAAACGGTACCAGCGCAGATACGGAACCTATGGAAGCCTGGGAGGAGATGATCCAGATTGCCGGTGCCACGGGAAGCATTGTCTCCCGGGTCAGCAATGTTCCTTTCCAGCCTGTGAATTACACCGGTGATACCATGGAGGGTGTGGTGGAGGAGGATCTGATCTCCTTTGCCTGGAGACAATACCTGGATGGAGGAGCTACTGATGATCTAAACAAATGGAATCCCTATTTTCCCATGACCAGAGCTGCAGTCCGTGCCATGGATGTGGTACAGGAGATTGGTGCATCAGTGAACCATCCGGTGGACAGCTTTTTTGTAACAGGGGCCTCCAAAAGGGGATGGACCACCTATACAGTTGCAGCCGTGGATAACAGAGTGATGGCTATTGCTCCTGTTGTGATCGACCTGCTGAACCTGATCCCCTCGTTCCACCATCATTGGCGCTGCTACGGAGCGTGGACCCCGGCTCTGTTATCATACGACCGTGAAAACATCCTGAACCGGATCGACACAGATGAATTTAAAAAGCTGATGGAACTTGCCGAACCATACGAGTTTACGGATCGGCTTACCATGCCCAAACTACTGATCAATGCAACAGATGATGAGTTTTTTGTGACCGATTCCTGGAAATTCTATTGGGATGACCTCTCAGGCCCCAAGTATATGCGATATATGCCCAACGCAGGCCATGATCTGCTGGGAACCCACCAGCCATCCAGCCTGGTCTCCTTTTACCGTGCCATCATCACCAACAAGGAGATCCCCGGCTTTGACTGGAGAATCAGCGGTGATACCATATATGTGAATGTGGATCCTTCCCAGGAATATGTGCTCAGGAAATGGGAAGCAGTGAATGAGACCGGGCGGGATTTCAGGCTATACGTTGTAGGAACCGACGCCTGGAAAATGGAGGAAATGGAAATCCTGGAAAATGGAGAATATGCCATTCCTGTTACCACACCTGAACGGGGATACAAAGGGGCAATGGTGGAAGTTATCTATAATCCGGAGTCCGATTTCCCGTTTACCTTTACCACCGGTACCCTGGTGTTACCAGACCGTTATCCGTTTGACCGGTTTGTGCCACAACGTCCGTAAAACGTCCCATTACCCGGCAGGTATGTACCAGCCTGTAAAGATGATGTGTTCAGGCATAGAAATGCTGACCTGTTTGATTAACTTATGTCAGCCGGCCGAACCCGGTATGTGCTACCGGACCTTTTAGCCGGCCGGTCACATCCCCTTTTTTCAACGAGTCGGAAATTTCGTAAAAAACCCGCTCTATTGCCTCACCGTATTTCTCCACGATCTCTTCCGTGTGGGCAAGTGTCGGATAGATCATGGGTGTGGCAAGAAATCCCTCCCTCAGCATTAACTGGGTATAGAGGGTTCTGAGTTCATTTGCAAGACTCCCTTCAAAACTGAAATGAGCCATGCAAGGATAACCCTTATCTATTGTAACAGGCAGGTCATAAGCATCTCCATATTTGTTCCAGCAGTTTTTCACCTGCAAACCGGTCTTCTCAATATGAGCAGGTACATTGTTTTTGCTCATTTTCTTAATCGTAGCCAGGGCAGCTGCAGGCCCAACTGATTCAGTCCAGTAGGTACTGCTGATAAAGGATTTGTGAGCGCCCTCCATCGCTTCGGCAGTACCGATAACTGCAGCGACCGGATGCCCGTTCCCAAGCGCTTTTGCAAACACAGCCATATCAGGATTAACATCAAATTTCAGATGAGCCCCGCCAAAATGCAGTCGCCAGCCTATGGTTATTTCATCAAAAACAAGCAGGCCGCCAACCCTGTGCACTTCATCCCTCACATATTCAAGGAAACCGGGACCGGGATCGTGGTAACGGCATGGTTCCATGATTACACCGGCAAGTTTATCTCCGTACCTTTCTGTTACCTGTTTAAATTCTTCCCGGTTATTGTAATGAAAAGCAACCGTGGTATTCCGCAGTTCCCGCGGTACGCCCAAAGGTTCCAGGCCGGGCAGAAGATGAGTTCCCAGGGTATCTTCATCTCCCAGGTTGGCCGCAAGATACCAGTCATGCCATCCGTGATAACCACAGACAGCGATAACCGGTCTGCCGGTGGTAGCCCTTATTGTTCTTGCTGCCACTGCCATAGACTCTCCGCCTGTACGGGCAAAACGAGCCTGTCCCGCCCAGGGGTGAATTGAAAGCAGCAGATCTGCCAGTTCAACCTCTTCAGCCGGATTTAGCGTACTCATGGAACCCAGGTTAACCCTTCTTTTTACAGCGCTTTTTACATCCGGGTCGTTGTAACCCAACAAACAGGTTCCGATACCGTTGGTCGACATATCATAATAGTGGTTCCCGTCCAGGTCCCATACTTCGCAACCACGCACTTCCCGGTGGTAGGCCGGCCATTGATCAGGGGCAGACATTTCCGGCCG
Source organism: Bacteroidales bacterium (assembly GCA_024763595.1). Classification (GTDB taxonomy): domain Bacteria; phylum Bacteroidota; class Bacteroidia; order Bacteroidales. Next base: position 7,145 of record JANTFK010000112.1, read on the forward strand.
TTTACTGAGCAACCCTGTGCCACCCGGAATGATCTGTTTAGCCCTTTGATAAAGATCGTGGGTGATATGCTCTTCCGGTTTTTCAAGACCCAGAAGCTGCACTGCATTGTTATAAAATATATCCCTGATGTCACTTTCATTCAATGCAAATATTCCGGCAGCTTCCTGTAGCGCCCGCAGCGATTCAATACCGGCAAGTGTGGGATGGCACGCAGGGGATACTTTCTCCCAGCTCACGGTTTCCGCTGTGAACCAGGCAAAACCATCACCGATTGTAACAGCTTTTCCCCTGAATTCAGAGATTCCAAAGTCACTGCCCCACAGAATTTTCCCGGGTCCGAACTCCTCCAGGATTGCAACTACAGGTGCGGACTCAGTTACAGCCGCAAGATCAAAATAGAGATTTTCCAGGCCCCGTAAAGAAGAGATGCCGCTAATGGTATTTGCAGCATTAAATCCTCTTGCCGCATGGGCCAGAATCAGCTTTACCCCGGGATATTTCTCCTTCAGTTCCCGGATCTCCCGCTGATTCTCAGCATCTGCCAGAGCTTTATGCTTTACAATATGCAGGGTGATAACCAGACCAAATCTGTCGGCCAGCTCCCACATCCATTCAGGTGCAAATCCTTTTATGGACGAATTGAAAGACGGCTTTTCTGAACTGAAAGTATGATATGGCTTCAGACCGGAGATGAATGGAAGATTCAGATATTCCTGCAGCTTTTCCTGCGGATCATCCGGAGATACCAGGATTTCACCTTTACAGAACCTGCTATTCTTCAACTGGCCCGTTAGAAAATCATTCATTTTATCCCTGTCACACAAGTGATATCCCAGAAAGAGTCCCCCCTTTAATCTTGATTTCCCGATCCAACGCCCGAGAAATTCCCGCCAGGTTTCAATGGAAGCTGTTTTTGGACCCCCGGCCATTTCACTTCCATCAGGAACAGCGCAATCTTTTAGTTGCCATAAATGGGCATGAATATCAAATACTTTTTCAGGTATAAAATCCTGAAGGTTGTCAAGTAATTGGCGATCTTTTTCGTTAAAGGTCCAGTTTCCTGCCATTTGATCAAATCTCATTTATATGCTTCACATACGTTGTAACAGTATTCTGCAATTTTTGGGTATACGCTGTTTCTGATGGCAGCCATCCGGAGTCATTCCGTGCTTATGGAAGGAAACGGCCTGACGACTTGGTATGATTGCGTTGTCCCGGCTTTCATGGCAGCATCGGCCGCATCGGCAATGGCCACGGCTTCGATCATCTGGTTAACCGGTCCCTGTGTTTTACCCGTCTCCACCATCTTTTTTACCAATCGTAAAATCCCGGCCGATCCCCGGGGATAATCCCAGCTTCCGATCCCCTGGCTATGGATCGCACCCCTGCCTCCGGGGCCAAAAGCGCTCAGGTGCATGGATCCGTGCCATGTGCGGCCAATATCACAATTGATCATGACCCCCTGCTTAGGACGGTCAGGCAGGTCACCCCAATCCAGATGAATACTTGTATGATTCG
>JANTFK010000113.1 GCA_024763595.1 Bacteroidales bacterium
TCCGGGAAGGCGGTCTCCAGTATGGCCATCTCTACCTATGTGGCCAGTTCCGCAGCCATTGACAGGGATCATGCCTACGTGGGCGATTATGACGGCAGGTTTTCGTCGGTCGACCTGCCGGGTCACAAAGTGAGCTGGGTGTTTGAAAACAGGGAGGCGAACCTGCCTTTTCTCGGTTCACCGGCCATCTATAAAGATGATGTGTTTATTGGCAACAGGGATAAGTTTGTCTATTGCCTGAATAAAAAGAACGGAAAGCCGGTCTGGAAGTACAATACGGGCGGAAAGGTCGATGCCTCTCCGGTTGTGGTGGGGAAGAGGGTGCTTATTGCCACCATGCGGGGGGACCTGTTCCTGCTGGACAGGAACTCGGGCAAACCCGAATGGACCTACGAACTGGGTACGGCCATCAATGCCAATCCGGCCGTGGTGGAAAACCGTTTTTACGTGGCCGGTCAGGATGGCCGGATATATTGTTTTGGAAGGAATTAAAGTTTGTATCGTATGAACATTATGCATGTTATTCCGGGTTCGGGAGGGAGTTTTTACTGTGGGAATTGTTTGCGGGATTCAAAATATGTGGAGGCACTGCGGAAACTGGACCACCAGGTCGTGAAACTTCCCATGTACCTGCCCCTGTTTGCGGATGAACATGATCTGAGCCGGGAGATTCCTGTTTTTTACGGAGCCATCAGCATCTACCTCAAACAGTTGTTTCCTCTTTTCAGGAAGGCTCCTGGATGGGTGGACCGCATGTTAAACTCCAGGCCCATGTTGAAGCTGGCTTCGAAATTTGCCGGTTCCACCAGGGCCAGGGGTCTGGAGGAGATGACCGTCTCCATGTTGCTGGGTGAGGAGGGACAGCAAAAAGATGAGCTACAGCGAATGGTTGACTGGATCGTTGAGAACTGTTCGCCCGATGTGATCCATCTTTCCAATGCATTGTTACTGGGATTGGCCCGGCAACTGGGTGAACGGATGAATGTTCCGGTGGTCTGTTCCCTCCAGGATGAAGATGTCTGGGTGGATGTGATGAAACCCTCGGCCAGGGAGAGTGTATGGAAGTTGATGTCCCGGAAAGCACAAGATGTAGGGGTATTTATCCCGGTCAGCGATTATTATGCCCGGGTAATGCAAGAAAAAATGGAGATCCCGGAAGAGAAACTCTCCAGCGTTCATATCGGGGTGGACCCGGCCGATTATGTGTTTAAACCGGTGACGGAGAAGAAACGGAATATCGGGTTTGTCTCCCGTATGAGTCATGAAAATGGACTGGACATCCTGGTGGATGCCTTTATTCTTCTGAAACAAAATAAGGAGTTCGAAGATGTGGGATTGGTGCTCACAGGTGGTTCCACCGGGGATGACCGGAAGTTCCTGTCAGAGGTCAGGAAGCGGATCAGGGAGCATGGATTACAGGACCAGGTGGAGTTTCACGGGGAGTTTGAAGAAGGAGGGCTCAGGGAGTTTTTTGAAAAGGTTTCCATGGTATCGGTCCCGGTCCGTAACGGGGAGGCCTTCGGGATATACCTGCTTGAGTGCATGGCCTCGGGGGTACCGGTAGTACAACCCGGCCTGGGAGCCTTTCCGGAAATTGTCGAACTTACCGGGGGCGGTTTGATCTATGCTCCGAACAGACCGGAAATACTGGCCGGATCCCTGGAGCGATTGCTCTTCGACCGGTCAGAACTGGACCGCCTGAGCAGGAGTGGGAAAGAGGGAGTGGAGAAACACTTCCATATTGATGTTCAGGCGGAAAGAATGATGGAGATTTATCAGCGCGCTATGGAATTAAAAAATAATTGATCATGCTGTTAACGCTTAATAACATTTATAAGGGCTTTGGGAACCGGTCAGATTCAACTTACCGGCCGGTTCTTCAGGACCTTTCCCTGGAAGTTCGGGAGGGAGAGCGGATAGCGATTCTGGGTCCTTCCGGATCAGGGAAGACAACACTTCTGAACCTGATAGGAGGACTGGATTATCCTGACAGGGGTACAGTGCAATTCAACGATGAGGATATCACGCGCTTTTCAGCCCGGGAACTGGATCTTTACCGGAACCGGCAGATCGGATTTGTGTTTCAGTTCCATCACCTGCTTCCACAGTGTACCCTGCTGGAGAATGTACTGCTCCCTACACTGGTACATACCGGGAAAAGTGAGCGCCAGGAGAAACTGGAGCGTGCCGGTGAACTGATGAAAAGGGTGGGCATCTGGGAGCACCGGAACAAAGTACCGGGAAAACTGTCAGGAGGAGAGTGCCAGCGGGCTGCAGTGGTACGGGCCATGATCAATGCCCCTTCCATACTGCTGGCGGATGAACCCACCGGGGCACTGGACATGGGAAATGTGGAACTTATGGCGGAACTGTTGCTGGAACTAAACCAGTTGGATAGCCTGACCCTGCTGGTGGTTACCCACTCCCTGGAGCTGGCAAAGCGCATGGGAAAGATCTTTCGATTACAGAATGGCCGGCTGAAGCCTGCCTAATTACAACCCCGGATAACTCCTTATGCGACTATACAGGTTTATATTAAACAGTTTTCTCTTCTACCGGCGGAAAAACCTCTTGCTGGCCCTGGGGGTCGCTATCAGTGGTGCAGTCCTGACAGGGGCCCTGGTTGTGGGGGATTCGGTGGAGTACAGCCTCAACAGGATCGTGGAACACCGCCTGGGCAATATCACACATGTATGGAGGGCAAAGGAGCGTTATTTTTCCGCCTCTCTGGCCGGACACGTCGCTGAACAATTACAGATTCCTGTCTCCTCATTATTGCTTGAGGAAGGAAGTGCAGTGGCCGGCGGAGGGAAAAGGCGGGTCAGTCATATCCAGGTACTGGGAGTGGATAAGGAGTTTGACAGGCTTGCGGGGGTGCAGGACTTTTATAGCGGGCTTGCGGGCGACTCTGTGATTATTAGCCGGAACCTGGCAAACCGGCTTGCACTATCGACAGGGGATGAGTTCCTGCTGAGAATCCGGAGGGCCAGTCTGATACCCCGGAATGCACCATTTGTCTCCGATGCCGGAAACGTGGTCTCTTTCCGGGCCATTATCCGGGATATTGCTGATGATCACATGCTGGGGCGGTTTAACCTGAAAGTATCACAGACCGCCCCTTTCAATGTGTTTGTATCCCTTTCCAGGATGGAAGATCTGATGGATTTTTCGGGAAGGGTAAATGTAATGCTGCTTCAGGAGGGGGAGGGACCCGCGGGAGAGCAGGCCGGAACGGAGCAGGCCGGAACGGAGCAGATCGACAGGGCTATCCGGGAACATTTCTCAGCTGCCGATGCGGGCTTGAAGCTGAGCGTGCTGCAGGAGCTTCAGTTGCTGGAGGTTAAAAGCGAAAGGGTATTTATAGATGAGGTATTGTCAGAACCACTCAGCCGCGCTTCAGAAAAGGCGGAGGGGATCCTGACATATTTTGTCAACCGGCTCGTGTCAGGTAACAATACCACACCCTACTCCTTTGTTTCCACGGTTCCCGCACAGGAGCTGCAAAAGGATGAGATATTGATCAATAGATGGCTGGCAGAGGATCTTTCGGTAAAAACCGGAGATTCTGTGCGAATGACCTATTTCGTGGTGGGACCGCTCAGGGAGCTGAAAGAAGATTCAACCACGTTTGTTGTAAAAGCGATTGTACCCATGGAGGGAAGGTATGGGGACCGGACCCTGATGCCCGATATACCCGGGCTGGCTGATGCAGGAAATTGCCGGGATTGGGAAACGGGCGTTCCCATCTCACTGGAAAGCATCCGGGATAAGGACGAGGATTACTGGGACAGGTACAGGGGCCTTCCCAAGGCATTCATTTCCCTGGAGAGAGGAAAGGCGTTGTGGAAAAACCGTTTTGGCACCTACACTGCTTTCCGCTATGGAATGGAGGGGGATCGCCCGGGGGAATCTGCCCTTTCCAGGTTGGAGGAATCCCTGATGGAGGCCATTGATCCGGCCAGCCTGGGATTTAAGCTGGAAGATACACGGGCAGCGGGGCTCCATGCTGCCGGAAGCGGAGTGGATTTCAGCCAGTTGTTCGGCGGACTCAGCTTCTTTTTACTGGTAGCCGGGATCCTGCTCAGCATCCTGCTTTTTTTACTGAATCTGGAGAGCAGGGAGGAACAAACGGGGACCATGGTGACTCTGGGGATACCGGTCAGGATCGTCAGGCGGATCATTTTAACGGAAAGCATGGGAGTGGCACTGGTGGGTGCGCTTACCGGCCTCTTGCTGGCTGTATTGTATACCAGACTGGTGTTTATGGCATTGAACGGCGTATGGAGCGATGTGGTACGTACAGATATGATGCACTTGGATGTAAAGGGCAGTACCCTGCTGACCGGTTTGCTGATGACCCTGGCCATTGCTTTTCTGGGCATATGGTTTCCCTTGAACCGGAAACTGAAAAGGCAATTCACTTCCCATATCAGGCACCGGGACAAAGGATTGTTCAGTGGAAGGAAGAGAGCCGGCAGATTCGCCGGAATGATCGCTGTGGCGACCGGCGTGGCGGCTCTGGGACTGATTATTTCCCAACTGGTAAGACTGGAGGTGGTCAATATACCGGTGTTCTTTAGTGCCGGGGGATTATTGTTGGTGTCGGCGGTTTCGTTTTTTCAATGGTATCTGGTACAGCATAAATCCGGCAGAGGCAGGAGCTTTGATATGCTGCAGCTGAGCCGACTGAATGTCCGCAGGAACCGGGTCCGCAGCATGAGCATCGTTATCCTTTTTGCCATTGGAGCGTTTCTGGTAATCTCCACGGGCAGCAACCGGAAGGACCTGTTTACAGGTTCCGGGGATAAGAGCAGCGGGACAGGAGGTTTTCTCTATTTTGCAGAATCGACCGTGCCGGTACTGAAACAACTCAACAATCATGATGTCAGATATGAATACGGGTTGAGCGAAGGATATGATTTTGTACAGTTGCGGAAAGCCGATGGAGATGATGCCAGCTGTCTGAATCTTAATAAGGTTGCGAATCCGCAGGTACTGGGAGTGGACCCCGGAAGTCTGGCTGGCAGGTTTTCATTTGTTACCAGGACCCCATACCTGGATGAAACAAATCCCTGGATGTCTCTTAAGCAGGAGCTTGCCGGTGGTTTAATTCCTGCCATTGCAGACGAAACTGTGATCAAGTGGGGCCTTGGCCTGAAGGTAGGAGATACCCTGCATTATATAAATTCCGGAGGAGGAAGCATGGAGCTGTTATTGATCGGGGGACTGGCGCCTTCGGTGTTCCAGGGAAATGTGATGATCGATAACGGGCGGTTTCTGGAACAGTTTCCGGAGAACAGCGGAACATACCTCTTCCTGATAGATGGTGAAATGGCAGATACGGCACTGATCAGCTCCGAACTGGAACGGGGAATGCGGGACCTGGGATGGGACATGGAGCTGGCCGCCACACGTCTGGCCGAATTCAATTCTGTAACCAATGCTTATCTTTCCATTTTCCTGGTGCTGGGGGCCCTTGGATTGCTGGTGGGTACTTTCGGACTGGTGGTGGTGCTCTCCAGGAGCATCATGGAGCGAAAACGGGAGATTGCACTGCTGAAAGCCGTTGGTTTTCAACGAAAGGATATTCGGAAACTGATGGTCCGGGAGTATATGATCCTCCTGCTGGTGGGTATTGGTACAGGTTTTCTGACAGCTATCATCGCTACGCTTCCCTCCATCCTGAATGCTAACACAGGTACCTCTTTCTCTTCCATTATCTTCTGGCTTATCTTACTGGTGGGTAATGGCTGGATCTGGATACACCTGGTTACGCGATCGGCATTGCGGAACGAGTCTATTTATACCTCCCTCCGGAATGAATAGCTGCAGGCAGCATCCGTATTTTTAAAATGGTCGTTTGTCCCGGAAGAATTTTTCAGTTCCGGTTATCATATGGGTGTCCGGTCATCAGTTGAACTGGCGGGGTTAAACTTCCTGTTTTTTCCGGCCAGGGAACTTTTTACGTAATAACCCACCCAGGAACTGTCCCAGGAAGAAAGCTGTGATCAGCACAGGGAAGGTGATAAAGGCATATCCTATTCCGGAGAAGATACGCAGTACCACCACCAGTGGTACCGGAATGTGGACGGCCAGAAACCACTGGGTTGAAAATTTTTTTGTATTTGCCCGCCAGAAACCAAAGGGCAGGTTGATGATAAAGACAAGCAGGGCGACAATCCAGATATTCATTCTGTGGCGATCATTTTCGACATGATCATTTTCGATATGATCATATTTGTGATGGTTATGTTTTTACTAATGTAATCCCGTTATAGCGCATATTGTGTTACTCATCCAATTTGAAGGTAACGGGCCAGCCGGTAAATTGCATTGCATCCTTGTCCGTCACATCGACATTCCGGGGCCAGCACTCAAAAGTAACTTCTTTGGATGGCTTATTAAAGCGGATTAACCCGAAACCGGCACCTGCAGCAGGAACTCCGGGATTTGCATAAGCCACCATGGTGATCCTGTTTCCAAAGCCATCATAATAATCCCCGGTCCATGGCAATGGATTTTCCGGATCATGGTTCATGCCGGGTTGCTCATCAGCCGGCCACCACCATCTCTTATAGTAGTTTACAAGGCATGGCACCAGAAAACTCCAGGGTCCGTCCCTGAATTCATCTATGCCGTGCCGGACCACAGTCGTCAGATGCTGGTCTCCGCCAATATGGACTGCATTGGCTTTCCTGATGGCCCTCAGCGCTTTATTGCGCCCTGTCTGTGGCCAGCCATTGGAATCCATATCTGCCAAGATGCGGTTCTCTTTGTTCCCGTGTAAATGCGCAGTGCCAGCAAAACCTGTTTGGGACAGCACCACCTTCATCTTAACGCCTTCAGTCCAGTCTGCCCATTGATCCAGAAAATAGAGCTGCCGGTCCCCCAGCAGTACCAGGCCTTCCAGATCCAGTGAAGCCGGGTCATAATCCGGATCGGTGATATGATCGGGCCGTGGACCCTGCTGGGGGATCTTCCCGGAGGGGCCCGATTTGAACTTGCGGTCCTCGATGATGGCAAAATCCACCTCACCGACTACCAGGTTGGTATAGTAGACACCAATGCCCTGCCCAATGGGAGTGGGATCGAAAGGATCCGGCAGGTGGCTGGTCTGACATCGTTCTACCATCTTTACATATGCGGGATGGTATTTATACCCCCCGTCGTCACATGCACTGGAAGTGGATATTTTTCCACCCTCTCCCCAGAGATTCCCCTGTCCCACATCATGGTCATCGGGAATCGTGATACAGGGCCGCGTCCGGAAGATCTCCCTGAATTGCGAGCCAAATAGCAACCAGGCTGCGGTATGTTCGGTGTGATCGTACGACTGGTCGCCCGAAAAAAAGAGGATATCCGGGTCCAGGGCATTCACATTGCGGACGTAATGATCCCTGTTGCCACGATCCTGGTTACTGTTTCCGGTGAATGCGGCCATGACGATCTCCTCTTTTTCCACCGGGTCTCTTCGTATAAGCCCCTCGAACATTGCCTTCTTACCGTGCCTGATCCGATAGGGAACATCTTTGGTGGTGTCCCATGCTTCCAGTCTGAAAAGGGCCGACCAGCCTATATCGTTCACTTTCTCCCTGCCGATCTCAACCCACCGGTCCCCTTTCTTTACTTCCAGCCTGACCACCCGTGTTTCATCCGGGTACAGGGGGTATAGCTGGGCACTTAATTTCAGGATGTGGTTTGATACCGTGTAGATGCCAAAAGCCACTACCTGGTCCCTTTCCACCTTCACGTTGTGAATGGGATTGGGAGCCCGGTTCCACCAGTCGTTGGTGCAGATGGTATCCAGTCCCTCAAAGGGTGCCGGTACGGGTGGTTCCATGGTCGTTTGACATCCGTTGAAGAGCAGGAAAAGATTGCATATGAGCATGGCCATAGCCATGACGGCCGGGATGCGTCCGTTAACAGGTCTGGATCTTTTTCGAATCATAGTGCGTGATATGATGGATGAATCATTATTCATTGTCAGTAAATCGTATGTAATAGCGGTAGGTATCCGCGTCCCAGATATTTTCTCCGCCGCCCCTTTCACCGATGCGTGTCACGGTAAGTTCCACCTGGTTGGTTTCGCGGTCCTCCAGCAGGCCAAAGTTGGAAAGCTGCAGGTTGGTGGAGTCCAGCCCGGGGGCCAGGTTATCAATAATGGTCACGGTTTCTTTTTTAATACATATATGCTCTTCATCAATTTCGGCAACCTGAAGGGGATAACGCGGAGCATTACCCACGGGGGGTGTGTTGCTGATATTCAAAAAGCAATAGAGTTTCCCGGTTGCCGCGGACCGCATGGTCCTGGCAAAGGTGGCAGGTGAATAGAATGGCTCGCCGGTATCATAGCGCAGATCGGTGATCTTGCTCCAGGTGAGGCCGCCGTCACTGCTGGTACTTATCCATTTGCGTCCCGGGCATTCAATCGGGTCCATGTTTACATTTGAGCCCCGCATGATCAGCAGGAGTCTTCCATCTTTAAGCTCACTGATATCGATCTCCACCAATCCCCGTGAGGAGACCTTCCTGGGCAGAAAGATGCGGTTGGAAGTCTGCCAGTTGTAAGCTTTCTTCCCGGGATCC
>JANTFK010000114.1 GCA_024763595.1 Bacteroidales bacterium
GTGGAGCTGCGGGGAGTCGAACCCCGGTCCAAACGGGAAACCCATATGTTTTCTACATGCTTAGTCTTTCCTTGGTTTTCGTGAACGGGCCAGCGAAAGACTACAAACCCGGACCTTAGTCCCTTAAGTTTCACCGCTGAACCGGGACCTTTCAACGGCTATCCCTGCTTCGCTTGTGCCCCGTATGCTACTGCCAACAAGGAGGAAACAGCAGCGGAACATCTCGTCCTCAGCCTCTCAGGCCGGGATTAGGCTAATCTTACTTGGTAAGATTAAGCGGCGAGAGCATAATTTGTATTGCCAATTATAAGTGTGAGACCTGGGATTTACGAGCCAAATCACCACGCTCGGCATGCTTACATACCAGTTCATCCCGCTGTCAAATCCATTTCAGCCCCTGGTACGGTTACAAAAATACAAAAATTGGACCAGATGATCACGGTTGATTGAAAAAGGGTGTACAGTCTATCTGTTTCAGGAAACCGGCGTACCCGGTTACCCCAAGTGAATGATGCCCCAGGCCAGCAACACCAGGACTCCCACAAAGATCCAGCCCAGCGCGAAACCGACCAGGTCCTCCCGGTAACGTTTGAAGAATCCTTTCCACCGGTCTCTCTTCAGCCACCCGGGAAGGTCAACCAGCATCAGGTCCTTGCCTGCATCAATGGCCGGTCCGCTTGTGCCATCGGGCAGTTTATCCGCGGCATCGGAGCTCCTGCGCATCTTTTCAAAAAATGCATCGGTCATTGCCTTATCCTCTCTTTTGGTGAGCAGGCTGACAATGCCAAAGGCCAGGAAGCCGGACAGCATGGCGATACCAAATGGTCCCGGTTCCCACTTATAGACCAGGGTCAGGTGACCGAACCTGAAGAAATTCAGCATATAATAGACCAGTACGGTGACCACGAAAGAGGCGAAAGCACCATACCTGTTGGCCCTTTTCCAGATGATGCCTCCCAGGAAAAGAATGCCCATAAAGGCGGAGAGGGTCTCCACAAACAGGAAGGCGTGCAATACATTCTTAATGATCAGGGCAAAGCCCACGCCAAGCAGCGTAAGGACCAGGCCTGAGAGCCTGCCCATCCAGAGCAGCCGCTTGTCATGCGCATCTTTGTTGATATACTTGATATAAATATTTTCGGTGAAAAGTGCCCCCACGTTGACCATGAAGTTGGAACAGGTGGACATATTGGCCGCCACCACAGCCGCCACCATCAGGCCCGTCAGCCCGGGAGCCAGCAGTACCCTGCTCGCATAACCAAAGGCCATCTCCGGGTCGGACAGGGTGACGCCCTTCTGTATAACCACCGCGGCCACGATGACACCCACCAGTGCCCAGCCGATGGTTACAAGCCGTTTCACCAGTGACCCGAAGGTCTGGCCCACCCTGCCGGACCTTTCATTGTTCCCGGTTGCACACATGGCCACCATATGGGGCTGAGCGGTGATGCCCACAATGCCATTGAGCGCCAGCATGGTAATCATAAACGCTCCCATGCCGCTCTCTTCACTGAATAACCTGAAATAGTTTTCCGGCAACATGCTGCGCATCTCTGAAAACCCGCCCAGTTCCTTGAGACCGAAAGGGATCAGCAACACGGAGAGTACAATGATCAGCAGTGCCTGGATGAAATTTGTGTAGGCTGCGGCCACCATTCCCCCGAAAAAACTGTAGAGCAGGAAGGCAACGGTCATGGCAACCACCACCTGGTTGGGAGAGATCCCCTGGTTGGTGGCCACTGCAATCACCTTGGCGGCACCCTGCAACATGGCTCCCATGCTGAATACGAAAAAGGCGATGGCAAAAATGGAATAGAACAGGCCCATCTTCTCTCCATAGCGGTCCTCGATGATCTCACCCACAGTGGTTCGCTCACTTCTGCGGTAGAATGGCGCAAGCAACCAGTAAAATGGTGTGATCAGCATGTTTTTCCACTGGTACCAGATACTGGAAAAACCCAGGGCGAATGTGGCACCCGCCTGGGCCACCGGCATTTCCGCATGGGTCCCTGTCCCGAATGCCTGGCCCATCATTACCCACCATCCGAATTTCCGGTCTCCCAGAAAATAGCTTCTACTTGATTTAACGCGCATGGAAAGGTAGAGGCCATAGAGTGTGATCGCCACAAAATAGCCAAACAGGACTGTGTAATCGAGCCAATTCATATTGTACGATTGTGAGATTTTTTCAAAAAGAACATAAATATAGATAATTTATTAAGATTCGTGTGCGTGCACGTGAAATAATTGAAATATCATCAATTTCATAAAAACAGAAAGTACCGGGGAGGATCATCGCCTGAAATATGATGGAAGAAAACCAGGAGAGATGATATCAGGTAATGAACTCCTTCAGGTTCTCCCTGATAACGATCTCCACCGGAAAAAAAGTTTTATCCGGGATCTCCTGTTTAAACAACAGGTAATCGATAATGGTCTGTATGCCCAGGCTGGTCTGTAACTGTGGATTCTGAAATATAAGATAGTCGATTTTCCCGGCGTTTAAGTATTGAATATTCTCATCCAGCAGGTCGTACCCGATCAATAGCCTGTCCAGCTCATGCTGTTGCAGGATCCCGGCAATCATCCAAACCTTGGAGTTGGTCACATAGATCCCCTTCAGCGCATCCACTTCGCCGAGTTTTTGCAGGAGAGGTGGTTCGAGTTTCTCACTGATATCAATGTTCAATACATGAATCTGCCCGGGAGCCACTCCGGCTTCAGCAAGGAACTGCCTGAAACCGGACTCCTTATCCTGCATATGCATCGAGTTCTCCAACTCCTCGTTAATGTGCACCACCAGGTACTCGTCCCCGTCCGCAAGCACTTTATGCATCAGGCTTCCGGCGGTCCGGCCACTCCGGACAAGGTCCTGTCCCACATGGGTTACAGCACCGGAATTTTCGATATAGGTATTAAACGTAAAATAGGGAAGCCCGCTCTTCTTGCATGCTTCGAAGAAAACAAGTGATTCTTTATAAAAGAAAGGCGCCACCAGTACGGCACTGAATCTGCCGTTCAGTATTTTGGTATACTTCTCCCTGTAGCTCCCTGAATCGGACGGGTTAAACAGAAAGGTACGGATATTGATGCCGATGGGGGTATATTCGTTGGTGGCTTTCTCCACCCCCAGCAGGGGTTTTTTCCAGTATTTCTCATAATTGTATCCGGGCATCAGTACAGCGATCTCATGCAGCACCCCTTTGCGCAGGCTCTGTGCCACAAGGTTTGGCTGGTAATCTATTTTATCCAATACCTGCTTCACCCTGGAATAAGCCTCTTTTGAGACTTTACCCCTTCCGTGAACCACCCGGTCAACCGTTCCCCGTGAGACATGCGCCAGCTCTGCAATGTCCTTCAGTGTATATCGTTTGGTTTTCATCTGTTCTTTTGATACTCCTCGTACCATCCCCGGGAAGAGGTGTTTGAAACCAGGTTCCTTTCCGGGAAAACCTTCAGATCCGTGGTATCCAGGAGGACGACAAACTGCTCATTCACGTTCCCGTCCGCATCCAGGATACGGTCATAATCCAGATCCAGGTGTTTGGCCAGGAAACCATAGGCCGCCTTACGTTTGGACGGACCGTAGTTATGAACCTCGTCGGCAAAATAGGCCTGTTCCACCTGGTCGCCTGCATCAAACATCTCATATATGGCCCGGATATAGGGATACTCTACTTCGGGAACATTTTTGGTCCAGTCATTCCCGTCCGAAATAAGCATCAGGGGCTTCGGGGCAATGGACGCTGCAATCTCCACATTGTTGGTTTCAAAATCGCCGCTTTTATGAATGGGCATACCGCTTTCGCAAATACACCCGCCAAAGAAGTGCGCGGAGACCATCACGACAGGTACGGAAACATCGATCCGGTCATCCAGCGCGGCCAGCAATATGGTCTGGGTTCCTCCCCCGGAAGCCCCTGTTACGGCCAGGCGGCTGGTATCCACAAATGCGAGCGAACTGATATAATCCAGTATACGGATACTGTTAAAACATTGCTTCTGTACTGCTTTGGGATCCTTGTGATGATACACGGTATCCTCACCGTAGCCCAGCATGTCCCAGGCAAAAACAGCCGCCCCCATGCTGGCCAGGGATGCACACCTGTACTGCATATCAGGCCTGAACCGGCCGTAGTCCACCCCTTTGAGTGTATTCCAGTGTCCGTGGGGACAGAGAATGGCGGGGATGGTTCCTTCAAACTGCGCAGGCAGGTAGAGGTTCCCGTGAACCCTGTATCCCGGCTTCACCTCCAGGGCCAGGTTTTCAACACTGTAACCATCCATCTGGTGCTTGCTGCCCCGTGTGACCCGGATTTCATGCTTCCAGTCGGATTCGGGGATCCGGTCCAGCTCTGCTCCCTTACGGATCTGTTTCCTGATCCTGGCAGCCCGCTGCTGCCACTCAGCGGCATTATGATATTTGGTGGCATACAATGCCAGTTTTTCAACAGCTGCCTCTTCCGTCAGGTAATCCCCCACGCAGAGTTCACTTTCACCGTTATCTGCTTCCTGTCCGGGTTTACCTTTGCCGGTACCCTGCTGATTACAGGATGAGATCAACATGAGCAGAAAGAGTAGCCGGGTCATTCGAAATAGATGTTTCATATCAGTGAAATTCATATCAGCAGGTTATCGATATATCTGGAATATTGTCAAATATAACAATAAAATTCATAATGTGCTCGTGAACACTATTTTATCTAATGATACATGTCAATAATTTGTCCGGATCAGGTATGATTTGGTTGAAATCCGGGCTGAGCAAGGGCCGTCCCGATAAAGGCAAGCATGTTTTCCAGGGAGGTATCCCCTTCTGTTGCATGGGAGGGAGCAAAAATATATCCGCCCGGCCGGCCCCACTCCAGCAGTTCCAGCGACTCCTTTCTCACGTCTTCCGGTGTACCGAAAGGCAGTGTTTGCTGCATGGAGAGCCCGCCGTGAAACGCAAGGCGTCCCCTGTACTGCTCCATCAAAGCGTGCACATCCATCACCTCGGGTTGAAACGGGTTGAAACAGTTGACCCCGATCCCTATCAGGTCGTCGAACAGTTCATCCACATCTCCGCAGGAGTGGATCAGTACATATTTCCCGGCATCCCTGACCGCTCTGTACATCCTCCGCAGCTGCGGATAGATAAAGGTTTTCCAAACATCGTACCCCATGATCAGTCCACGTTGCTGCCCCCAGTCATCACCAAACAGGATGGCATCGATATCATACTCCATGGCCTTTCTTATATGGGCAATGTTATAGTCGGTAATGGCTTCCAGGAGTTCATGAACGAAGGCAGGGTGAAGCATGAAATCCATCAGCAGGTTCTCCATGCCCCGCAGGCTCCAGGCACGCTCGTATACAGAAAAACCCAGCGGAAATACCCGGAACAGGTCAGGTTTCTTTTCAATGAGGCTTTCTATGTTCTCAAAATAGCGTTCCTCATGGGGATCGGGAAATGTATAATCACGTAAATGGGGCTCAGGAATCAGCGGGCGGACCGGGTTCCCGATGTCTTTATCAATGTGCCTGTCCCACTCCACCCCGAAGACATCCCTGAAAATATTTCCTCCCAACTCCTCAAAAAATCCTGCGTCGCATCCAAGGCTTAACATGTGGTTGTGCAGCACGCCGTCCAGGTCATCCACCCCGTAATAATCTTTCAGTACGGCCTCCGGCTCCACGGTAAACTTGAATGACCAGGGTACATAGGGCGGTCTTTTGCCATCCAGCACCAAGCGTATAATTTCACGCTTGCTAAGACTCATGTTCTGCGTTGTTTATCTATTTCACCCTTATGATTCTCTTGTTTACAGGATCCCATTCAGTACGGCACTTTTCCCTGTAAGAGATATCGGCCATGGCGATGGCTACACCCTCCTGGTAGGCCATCTCAATGTTAGCCGAAGTTTTTCCACCATTGCGAATTGCATTGATCCACTCGCGCAGGTGCAGGTGGGTTACATCCCAGTTGCGTCCGCCAATGACTGTCCCTGTCAGTCCCCTGGAAGCATAATATTTTGAAGTGGCTGACGTGACCCCGTCCACGCCACCGGCCTGCCCGCCATCATTTACAATGGAGAGCATGGGGGTGGATGGATCAATCACACCGCGCCCGATCAGGTCACTGAACTTTTCGGAATTGCGATCGGCGGTGACGGTCATGTCCGCTCCCAGTGTCATGGAGGCATCCTTGCCATATATGGTACGCGGATGGGTCCTGGATGATGTCAGGTTGGCACTGTAGGTAAGGGTCAGCCCTTTGTCGGGATACTCATAGGAAGTGTTGAGTACATCGGGAATATCCCCGAATTCAGTATAAAAATATTGTCCCCCGGAAGCCATAACCGAGGCCGGGATCCCGAGATGCAATGCCTGGTTAACGGCATCAAATTCGTGGGAGAATAACTGTCCGTAAAGGCCTGTATCATAGTCAAAGAACCTGGCCCAGCTATAGTAGCGCTCGATGCTGAACGGGTAATAGGGCATGGGACCGAGCCACTGCTTCCAGTCGATAGACCGTTCATCGCCCGGTTTGGGGTTCCCCTGGGCATCCAGGTGCCTGATCCAGGCCCCGGAAGGAGTATTGCGGTTGGAGGAGGTTTCCACATGTGATATCTTTCCGAGGGTCCCTCTCCGGATAATCTCTTTAGCCTGCTGAAAAACGGCATTCTGCGGGATCTGGTGACCCAGCTGGAACACCATGTTGCTGCCGGTAACAGCCTCATATACCCTTTCGATCTCCTCCTCTCTCCGGATCAGGCTCTTTTCGCAGTAAACATGCTTCCCGGCCCTGACAGCATCGATGGTCATCTGTGCATGATGGTGGTCCGGGGTGGCAATGACCACGGCATCAATGTTCTTATCGGCCAGCATATCGTGATAATGCATGTACCTTTTAACCGGATGTTTTTTAGCAAATTCACCCTGGGTATGGATATCATGCCGGGCTGTGGAGAGTCCCTTTTCCGCCCGCATGTCAAACACTTCACAAATCCCGGTAATGGCTACATTCAGGTTCCCAAACTCGATCTGTGTGGCATAAGCCTCCGCGCCACCCACTTTTTCAAAGACCCCGGCATCCAAAAATCCAAGTGCCTCTGCAAGCGCCGTGGCCCTGCCGCCAAAACCAACCATCCCGATGCGGATAAGGTCGCCTTTGGATGCATCGGTGACTGTTTTGACATGAGAATGAATATCAGTCAGCCCGAGCTCATTCAGAATCTCTTTCTGCACATTATGTGCTTTATCATACTTCGATTTTTTCAGGATCTCATAACCAAGCAGGCCCACTACAGGCACACCGGCCAACGCTTTCAAAACGCTTCTTCTGCCTATCTTATTACTGTTTTCTTTTGATTCCATAGCTCGTTTATTTCCTCTGTTTCTTGATTAAACTATCCAATCCAAACGGTACGGAAGAGGGGAACACCCCGATCAGGAACAACGCCACCGCCTCGATCAGCGTTTTATTAACGATCAGGTAATTGCCCTCCACAGGCCCGGTCTCCAGTCCCACAAAAGGAGGATTGTTCAGATAATAGACGAAAATAAGCGCCGCCCCGGCAAAGGCAGCCACCCTGGTGAAGAGCCCCAGGACAAGGCCCAGCCCGATGGCAATCAGTCCCCATGTATTTAGAAAATCCACAACTTGTAAAACACCATCGTGGGTGATCACCCAGTTGGCAAATCCGGTGAGGATCCACTGGGAGTGGCTCAAAAACCCGAAAGACGACCAGCCGGGCGTAAGCAGCTTCACAATCCCTTCATACAGGATATGCCATCCAATAATAATCCTCAGGACAATAACGGTATTCCTCTGAATCGCGTTCATTTTGGAGTAAATTGTTGGTTAAATAAAGAACCCAAATATATTAATTAATCCTGCAGTTGATGACAGGGATTATCTGATTTTTTACCTGTCACTCATTTTATACATTGTCAAAACCCGGGCACTCCGTCCTTATACACCTGCCGGATCTGCAGTTGATCCGTACCGGGATCCAGGATCACCAGGTCGGCCGGGGCACCTTCATACAACCCTTTTTGAGCGGTCCCGTCCATCAGTGTGCGGGGGTTGCATGAAGCCATCTCCCATGCCGCTGTAAAGCCGGCGATACCCGACATCCTCTTCACCCCGTCCAGTACAACGCTGGCAGATCCGGCATAGGTCTCCGGACTTTCCACCAGGTATATTTTCTGATCACTGGTCAGGCAAACCTTTCCCGTGGCGGGAAAGTCATAAATACCGGGTTCCAGTCCGGTCAAAGGCATCCCGTCGCTGATCAGGATCGACTTATCCTTCTTAACGGTGAAAAACACCTTCAGTACATTATCGGGAAGATGAACCCCATCTGCAATCATGGTGGTATAAAGCCTCTCCTCGGCCAGCTGATCCCAGATATAGTTGGGATGGCGCGGTATCATGTTATGTGACCCGTTGCCCAGGTGGGTTGAGAGGCGCGCACCTGCATCTGCAGCACGCCTGATGTCATCGCTTCCGGCCGCCGTATGTCCTATGGAGACTACAATCCCCATTTCCACACAGGTTTTGATCAGGTTCACGCTG
>JANTFK010000115.1 GCA_024763595.1 Bacteroidales bacterium
CCGTGATCCTGCAAAATTCTTTGGAATGACGCTGGTCGTGGGGATCTTCCTGATGTTGTACACTTCCAAACTTCTTTTCAATGGCATTCAACTGGCCGGTGACCTGGTCACCTGGATAGCATCACATCTGAACCGGGACAGACACATGTCCCGATCATGGTACCTGATTCCCGGTGCCATCGCGGGAATGATCATCTTCCTGGCCTTTGGTATGGGAATGCTTCATGGCCGAACCTATGTGAAGGTATTTCGCCACGATGTCGGAATACGCTTCCTGCCCCTCTCTTTTCACGGGTTGAAAGTGGTTCAGCTCTCCGACATGCACCTGGCCGGTTTTTATCATCATCCGCAATATATCCGGGACGTGGTGGAGCAGGTAAATATGCTGGAACCCGATCTGATATTCTTCACGGGCGACCTGGTTCATAATTTCGCCGAAGAGGCTGATCCCTTTGTGGAAATCCTCAGGCGATTACATGCACCCCTTGGAAAATTTGCAGTGCTGGGGAATCACGATTACGGGAAATATTTTAAATGGAATTCCGGAGAGGAGGAGGCCGGAAACCTGGTAAAGGTGAAAGAGCAGATCAGGGCCTGTGGTTTTGATCTTTTGTTGAATGAGTTCCGCACCATCACCCTGAACGGGGATTCACTGGAGATCCTGGGAGTGGAAAACTGGGGCAAACCACCCTTTCCCCGGCTGGGTAATCTTTCCGGGGCCCTGGAAGGGACACAACCAGGAACCGTGAAGATCCTGCTGTCACATGATCCTTCCCACTGGGAGCAGGAGGTGTGTTCCAGGGAACAGATCCAGCTCACGCTTTCCGGTCATACACATGGAATGCAGTTTGGCATTGAGATGGGTAAATTCAGGTGGAGCCCTTCCCGGTGGACCTATAAACACTGGGGCGGATTATACCGTGAAAACAGCCAGTACCTCTATGTGAACAGGGGGCTGGGATTCACGGGATTTCCGGGTCGTGTGGGGATAAGACCGGAGATTACCCTGCTGACCCTGACTGCCCTGACTGCCGGTTAATGTAACAAAACCGACATCAGTTTTTCAGGGGCCCTGACCGGACGGTTGGTTTGCATATCCACAAAAACCAGCGTGGCCCTGCCTTCGTGGACGACTTTTCCTGCTTCATTCATGATCCTGTGATGAAACACCATCCGGGCAGCCGGCAGATCCTTCACAGTGGTTTCAATGGTAATCAGTTCATCATACCGGATCACATCCAGGTACCTGGATTCGACCGCGTAGACAGGCATCATAATACCCTGGTCTTCAAGCTCCCTGTAAGGCAATCCCATCTCCCGGATCATCTCGGTCCGCCCGATCTCATACAAGCGGCCGTAGTTTCCATAGTAGACCACTCCCATCTGATCAGTATCGGCATACCTGACGCGGTATTGTGTCTTAGTTGTAACTGGCAACATCGTATTTTTCTTAGTTGTAAACGGCAAACAGAAGCAGTTACTTTCTGATGCCTGCCAGGTTCAGCAGGAAAGCATACTCCATGGCTGTCTCCTTATACTGTTCAAACCTGCCCGAGGCACCTCCATGGCCAGTATCCATGTTACAGTACAACAGCAACAGGTTGTCATCTGTCTTCATATCACGCAATTTGGCCACCCATTTTGCCGGTTCCCAGTATTGCACCTGGCTGTCATGCAATCCGGTGGTTACAAGCATGTTCGGATATGCTTTCGCCTCCACCTGATCATATGGTGAATAGCTTAGCATATAATCATAATACTCTTTCTCATTGGGGTTCCCCCATTCATCATATTCACTGGTTGTAAGCGGAATATCCTCATCCAGCATGGTGGTGACCACATCCACAAACGGCACTGCCGCAACAACTCCCTTATATAATTCAGGTTGCAGGTTGACAATCGCGCCCATCAGCAATCCACCCGCACTTCCACCCATGGCAAACAATTTCTCCGGGTTGGTGTATCCGGTCTCGATCAGGTGTTCGGCACAGGCGTTGAAGTCCGTAAATGTGTTCATCTTTTTTAACAGCTTGCCATCCTCATACCATGGACGGCCATTGATCTGACCACCCCTGATATGGGCAATGGCAAATACAAATCCGCGGTCCAGCAAGCTGAGCCTTGAGGATGCAAAGCGCGGGTCAAGCGTATATCCATAAGAACCATAACCATATATGAGCGCCGGATTCTGCCCGTCCAGTGTAATTCCTTTCCTGTAAACGATACTCATGGGAATCTGTTTCCCGTCGGACGCCTCTGCATAGAGCCGTTTCGTTTCATAGTTGGCCGGGTCAAAGTCACCCCCCAACACTTCATCCTGCTTCATGAGGATCTTCTCCCGCTTATCCATCCGGAAATCATAAATGGTGTTGGGTGTGGTCAGAGAGGTATAACCAAACCTGAGGATCTTACTGTCGAGTTCAGGATTGACAGAGATCCAGGCTGTGTACACCTCCTCATCCATATCCACATTGTACTCCTCCCCGTTATCCCACCGGATTACCCGGAGGTTCACCAAACCCTCTTTTCGCTCCTCCACCACCAGGTAGTCTTTAAATAGCTCTATGCTCTTCAGCAGCACATCGCCACGGTGCGGGATCGCCTCTTCCCAGTATTCCTGTCCGGGGGTAGAAACCGGGGCCCTCATTAACCGGAAATTGGTGGCATCCAGGTTGGTGATGATATAAAAATAATTACCGAAATGGGAGACATGATATTCCACTCCCCTTACCCGTGGCTGAACAACCTTCCATTCTCCTTCGGGCTGGCCGGAAGGGAGGAACCGGTATTCACTGGTCAGCGTACTGGTGCTACCAATGACCAGGTATTGTTTTGATTTGGTTTTGTATACGAACGTACTGAATGTTTCATCCTTCTCTTCGTAAACCAGCACATCGGTGGCTGCATCACTCCCCCTTGTATGCCTGTGTATGGATTTGCTGCGTAAGGTCTCATCATCTTTCCGGGTATAAAAAAGTGTTTTGCTGTCGTTGGCCCAGGCACTGCCCCCAGTGGTAACGGGGATGGCATCATCGAGCATGGTACCCGTTTCCAGATCCTTGATATAGATCGTATACTTCCGGCGGCTCACCGTGTCGATGCCCATGGCAAGATACCTGTTATCCGGGCTCACGCTCAGGCCTCCAACCTGGTAATAGGCATACCCTTCGGCCATCTCGTTCACATTGGCCATAACCTCCTCCTCTGCATCGAGGCTTCCCTTCTTTCTGCAGATGACAGGATACTCCTTACCCTCTTCATATCGCGTATAGTAGTAATATCCATTTTCCTTGTAGGGCACACTTTCATCGTCCTGCCTGATCCGGCCCACAATCTCTTTAAACAGATCCTTCTGTAACTTTTCGGTACCCTTCATTTTGAATTCCCTGTAAGCATTCTCAGCCTCCAGGTAGGCAATCACTTCGGGATTGTCACGCTCACGTAACCAGAAGTAATTATCAATACGTGTATGACCGTGTATGGTCAGTTCATGCGGTTTTTTAGCAGCAACGGGTGCTTCCATGGACTTGTGTGTATTACATGAATAAAATGTCATTGCTGTCACCATGGCCAGCATGACTTGAGAAATATTTTTCATAGGAACGGTTGATTTTGGATCACAGTGCCGAAATTAATGAATATTTTTCATAGAGAGCTGAATACGCTTCCTGGAGATATCCACTTCCAGCACCCTTACCTTCACCTGCTGGTGGATCTTCACAATGTCATTGGGATCTTTTATAAACCGGTCGGCCAGCTGTGAAATATGGACCAGGCCATCCTGTTTGACACCCACATCCACAAAAGCCCCGAATCTTGTAATGTTGGTGACGATACCCGGCAGTTCCATCCCGGGTTTCAGGTCCTCCATGCTGTAGACACCCTGGTCAAATTCGAAAACCTCGATCTGCTCACGGGGATCCCTGCCTGGTTTCTCCAGTTCTGCCTTGATATCCTGCAGGGTGGGTAAACCGGTTCCTCCCTTCACATATTTATCCAGGTCAATCTGCCGGACCAGGGATTCATCCCTGACCAGTTGCTTCAGGTCCACATTCAGGTCGGCAGCCATTTGCTCCACGATATGGTAGCTTTCGGGATGGACCGCAGAATTATCCAGGGGATTTTCTGCCCCTTCGATCCGTAAAAATCCCGCACATTGCTCGAAGGCCTTCTCCCCCATCCTGGGCACCTGCTTCAGCTGTTCACGTGAGGAGAAACCACCCACCTCCTGCCGGTATTCCACCACGTTCCCCGCCAGCACCGGTCCCAGGCCCGACACATAGGTAAGCAGGTGTTTGCTGGCCGTATTCAGATTCACACCCACCAGGTTCACACAGCTTTCCACCACCTCATCCAGGCTCTTTTTCAGCTTGCCCTGGTCCACATCATGCTGGTACTGGCCCACGCCTATGGATTTGGGATCGATCTTGACCAGTTCGGCCAGCGGGTCCATGAGGCGCCTGCCAATGGAGACAGCACCCCGCACCGTCACATCATAATCGGGGAACTCCTCCCGGGCAATTTTTGAGGCCGAATAGATGGAAGCACCCGATTCATTAACCACATATACCTTCAGATCGTGCGGGAACCGGATCATCCGGAAAAATCGTTCGGTCTCCCGGCTGGCCGTACCATTTCCAATGGCAATGGCCTCGGTCCTGTATTGCTGCACCAGGGAGGAAACCTTCCGGGTCGATCCTGCCCGGTCCGACTGGGGCGGATGGGGATAGATGGTCTCGTTGTGCAGCAGGTTGCCCTGCTCATCGAGGCACACCAGCTTACATCCGCTTCTGAATCCGGGATCCACCGCCAGCACCCTTTTCTGACCCAGCGGTGGCGCCAGTAATAATTGCCGGAGGTTACCGGCAAAGACCCTGATGGACTCCTGGTCCGCTTTCTCTTTGTAAAGCGCCTTGTATTCATTCTCGATGGAAGGCTGCATCAAACGCTTGTAAGCATCCTGCACAGCCAGGACCACCTGTTTCCCCGTGTCAAGCCGGTTCTTGACAAACAGTTTCTCCAGTGCACCGGTCACGCGATCCGCCCCGGGATCAATATTCAGTTTCAGAAAACCCTCCTGTTCCCCCCTGCGCATAGCCAGGATACGATGGCCGGGGCACTTCTTCAGGGGTTCGGAAAATTCAAAATAGTCTTTGAATTTCATTCCCTCTTCCTCTTTGCCTTTTACAACCCGGGAAGTGATCACAGCCCCCCGGTCAAAATAGTGTCTGACCGTTTTCCGGGCACGCTGGTTTTCATTCACCCATTCGGCAATAATGTCCCGGGCCCCCTGCAATGCATCCTCAACACGCTCCACCTGATCGTTCAGAAATGGGGATGCTGCCTCTTCCAACTGATCTTCCTGCTGTTTCATGACGATCTTTGCCAGCTGCTCCAGTCCTTTATCCCGTGCAACGGTGGCCCTGGTTTTCCTTTTGGGTTTATAGGGAAGGTAGATATCCTCCAGTTGCACCGGGTCGAGACACGCTTCGATCTGAGCGCTCAGTTCACCGGTCAGTTTATCCTGCTCCTCAATGGTTTTCAGAATATAAGCCTTTCTTTTCTGAAGCTCTTTCAGCTTGTTCAACTCATCGCGGATCTCTGTGATCTTCACCTCATCCAGGCTTCCGGTGTACTCCTTACGGTAGCGGCTTATAAAAGGGATCGTAGCTCCCTCTTCAAGTAGTTCAACGGTGCTTTTCACCTGCCTTACAGGAACATTCACCCTGTCGGCAATAATCTCTTCCAGTACCATCATGCCTGCCATGTTGTTTTCCGGGAACTACTTTTCGAAGTAGTAATAATCGTCCCGATGGAATTCGGGTACAAATGTAGTGAATGTATATACATCTGTGGAATAGCCTCCCAAAAAACCGGTACCTCCCTCCACATTGGTGTAGACGATCACAGGGACCGAGAGGTAATCATCCACGCTTTCATAATGTTTCTGGCGCGACTTCAGGTATTTGTAATATGACTCGGAAATGGAATGAAGCCTTACATCCACCATGGCCGAGTCGGCCGACATCAGGTTATCGGTCCATGTTGTCACCCTTACAGAATACTTCTTCCCGTCGATCAGCTGGTCAGAGAAAAGAATGCCATCCCCGGTAATGGCCTCTACGATCAGGTCACTGGAGCCAATGTAAACATTCTCTGTAAAGCGGAAGATCTCTGATATGGTATAGGTGGAATCCTTTACATAAGGGTACCATTTCCCATTCTGAAACAGGGAATCGAGCACCATGACTGTTGTATCCCGGTACTCGGTAAATGAACGGTCGGCCATGGCTGTGATCAGGTAATAATTCTCCTCCCCGGCCGGATCTTCCAGAGAAACATCCATATGAAACTCCTCCTGCACATAGGAATAATAGAAATCTCCGTACTCCATTTCAACTGTGGCTGTATCCACAGCAATAATCGCCACTGCCTCCGGGATCTCACAGGTAGCCGATACAGAAGGGTAACCCTGGTTCTCCACTTCAATGGTATATTGTTCGCCTGTTGTGGGTGTGAAGGATGCGGATGTATAATAGCCATTATCCGCATAGCCAAGCTCTTCCAGCAACGCCCCCTCCCTGTAGAGTCTGACCGTGCCATTCTCCAGGGGCACCAGTGGGGCATTGTCCAGGATATGCCGGGTACGCGATACCTGGACTGCCACGATGGAGTCCTGGCCTAAAGCCCCGTTGACCACTATCAGTTTGTCTGATTCCTCCAGTTCAATAAAGAGCACCGATTCACAGGAGATCATCAGCAAAACCGGGACGATGATCACCGCCAGGGTCAACAAACGATTTCTTTGACTGAATTTCATTTTCATTGCTCCTAAAATTCAAATGAATAACTGATGGAGGGGATGAACATAAAGATGCTGAACTGTTTCAGTGCCCTGTTGCCGTAATTGTCGTATCCGAAAAAAAGGTAGAAGGGGTTCTGCCGGTTATAGGCATTGTAGACGCCAAAACTCCAGGTCTGGGTTCCCCACTTCTTCTCTTTATGACGGTTGACCCCCAGGTCAAGCCGGTGATAAGCAGGCTCCCTGAAAGCATTTTTGCCCTTGTAATATTCGATCTCAGCGTCTTCGTAAAAGGAGTACGGATAGAGGGAACTCTCACTGAACTTGAAATTATCGGGAGCATACCTGGAGACGGCCAGTGTTCTCGCCTTGCCGGTACCATACACCCAGGTGGCACTGACATCAGTCTGTTCGTTCACCCGGTACATGACTACCAGTGAGATATCATGACGGCGGTCATAGGTATAGGGAAAGGGTTTGCCATTGTTCAGGTGATCAAACTGCACCTCCACCTTAGAGAGGGTGTAGCCCAGCCAGCCCCTGAGCTTTCCCGCATCTTTGCGGGCCAGGATCTCCAGTCCGTATGAGAGGCCCTTTCCCTCCCTTTCAATCTTATCTTCCCAATCCACCCCGTATTCAAAAAAGCTGGAGCCCTCGGAATAGTCGATCAGTCCGTTCATGGTCTTATAAAACCCCTCCAGGGTAAAGGACCAGCTATCCCTGTGGTTATAGGCCAGTCCCGTGGCATACTGGTAAGAGCTCTGGGGACGGGTACGGTCGGTGGCGGGAACCCAGATATCGGTGGGCAGGCCGATTGTGGAGTTGGTTAGCAGATGTATATACTGGTCCATGCGCGAAAAGGCCGCCTTCACTGAGAAATTGGGTGTAACAAGGATCCGCCCGGTAAACCGGGGTTGCAGGGAGTGGTAAAATTTTTCCCTGACAAAAAAGCCTGAATAGTGAAGCCCGATATTGGCCCGGATACGCGACCCAAGCTGAAAGTTGTCCTCCGCATAGAGGTAATATTCATGGGCATAGACAGGATCGGCATTAAACTCGGCATGCAGTGTATCATCGGTCGACTCCAGGGTCTCTATCCCGGGGGAGAATGTATGGTACAGGTACTTTCCTCCATACCTGATGGCATGAGATGCCGACGGCCTGTAATCAAAATCCACAATACCCCCCCAATCCCTGATCCCGGAAAAATAGTTGTACGTGTAACCGATGTCATATTTACCGTTGACAAGGGTCTGCGTTTCATTAAATGTGTTGAATTTGTACTCACTGTAGATCAGTGACACATTGCTGAAGAGCTTGTTCCCGTACAGGTGGTTCCAGCGCAGGGCGGTGGTCAGGTTCCCCCAGAAGAGGCCTGCTTCAGTTTTTCGCCGGTAAGAGGTATCATCGGCGATCCACTTCTCCTCCTCATTGATAAAGAGCCTGTCCCTGCCATGATACAGACTCAGGTACAACCTGTCTCTCTCTGAGAATTTATGGTTGATCTTGGCATTCACATCATAGAAAAAGTATCCCGACAATCCCTCTATCCCGTTCTGTTTGTTAATACTTCTGATGACAGGGCGGGCAAGCACATCCAGGTATGTTCTTCTTGCAGAGACAATAAAGGAAGTCTTATCCTTGAAAATGGGTCCCTCCAACATGAGCTTTGATGATATAAGCCCCACCGATCCGGCACCATGGAACGCTTTCATGTTCCCCTCCTTCAGCCTGATATCAATCACCG
>JANTFK010000116.1 GCA_024763595.1 Bacteroidales bacterium
TCCAGGAAAAAGGGGACGTAACCCTGCTTCACCATAAAAAGCCAGGACAATAACAGGCATTTTTCAAAAAGAAACCGTCTCATCATTCAACATGAGACGGTTCCCTTTGTGTGCCATTGAAGGCTAAAAGCTTGCTACCCTGATAAACTATCGCATCAATACAATTTTTTCCACTGCGGTTAAATTTCCGGCAGAAACTTTAATGAAATAGTACCCCGGTTGAATATCAGCACCGTTGTTGCTCTTTCCATCCCAGAAAATTACCTGGGAGCCCTTTTGATATCTAATTCCGGGAAGTGTATAGACCACGTGACCTGAAGTATTAATGATCGATAATCTTACATCGCCATTCTCCGGAAGATTCACACTGATCCTGACGGGACCGTTGGAGGGATTCGGGTAGATCCCAAGATTCAGTCCATTGGAGGCAGTAACCCTGGTTGCATCAACATGCATTCCTATTGCACCGGCAGCTGCTGCGTCAAGCGTTTTCTCAGGTATAGCGTCGTTCGGATCATCATTGTGGCATCCCAGGCAGGAATAAGCCGGGCTCAGTGAAGCCGCCCTGGTTTCATCATCCCTGACTGCGCTTCCATCTGCTGTAAACATGGAGGCGGTATCTGTAGCAATCAAGAGCAAGTGCGAGCGAACATCTCCTTTATAGCCGCTTTCTCCCCTCTTGGTTCCAGATTTGGCAGCATAAGGCATATGGCAATCGATACAGGTAGCGCTACCTGAATGGTTGATAGTGGCAGCCTTATCGGGATGGCATTCACTGCATGTTTTGGTAATGCCATCTCCATCCCAGATGGTCCGTTTATGCGGATCGTGGCATGTTTTACAGGAAAGTCCGGCTGCACCATGTGGTCCGGACATCATTTCATCCCACTGCTCATGGTGCTTGATAAATCCTCCACCGGAATTGATGGAATTGGTATAACTGCGGTTGTGACAGGTGCCACACAGGAAATTAATATCATTACTGGCCGGATCGGGAGTCTGATTAACCCCGTCTATTTCCAGGCCTGCCAGGGCATTATCCTGGTGGGCAAATTCATAAACCCTGTCAATATTATCTGTGGATGGTGCCGCCACATGTTCGCTCCCGGGACCATGGCAGCTCTCGCAGCCAATCCCCGACTCGGCAAAACTCCCCAGGCCATCAACCCCGGCCAGCCAGCTACCGGCAGTATCAGGACCGGTAGTGTGACATTTGAAACAGCCGTAATTATAGACTTTATGCATATTGGAGGCTTCATAGTTGACCCAGCCATGGTCTTCTCCTCCGAAGAAATTGAATTGATTATGGCCTACTCCCGGAGAAAAGGCACTTCCGCCTGTCCCGACAATGTAACTATCTGTTCCCACAAAGCGGGATTTCCAGCCATAGCCGCCAATCACACCTGCAATATCGTTCCAGGTGTGCGATCCGTCTCCCAGGCTATCCATCCATTGCGACTGAAAGTTAATGGCTTCTGCCGGATAGACAGGTTCCTGACCTCCTTCAATGACCGTAAATTTATAGGGATGACCGGTGGTCTTCCAGCTGTCATATTTGTCGGTATGGCATACTTTACATGCATCTGAACCTACAAAGCCCGGCTCCTCATTTCCGGCACCAAAACTCATGATATAGTTGGCAGATGTTCTGTGTTCGTATCCGTGTCTTGAATTATCAAATTGTGCCACATTAAAAAGATACTCATTTAAAATATCAAACTGAACATCGTCATCATTACCATTGGTAAGTTCCCGTGAGAACTCTACGGTCCATGTTCCATCGGTCCAACTGGTCCCCAGATCAAGGTCTCCCCGGCTGCCTTCAGGTTGCCGGAGAATGCGCTCGGGGACAACGGCATTAAGTGCAGCATACTGGGGCCAGTAAGTTGCAGCATCAGCATCGCTGACGCCTGTTGTAGCATCTCCCACAACCTCACCGCCATCTATTTCACTTTGTGTTAAGAACATGGCGTCTGCAAAATCAGCTGGAGCTGTTTCCATATATTTGGGCCTTGACTTATCGCCTATCCGGTTGTGCGAATATGAGCTCTTCCCAGATTGTGCTTTATCACCATACCGGCCGCCATCTTCACCGTTAATAGAATCGTGTTGCCATATATCTACATATTTATCATCAGCATATCCAAGGGTTGAGTAAGTTCCGGCGGTAATCTGGCTTGTGGCAGTATCTATTACAAGATCTGTACCGGTCGCTGATATAACAGCATCGGAACGTGCTGCTTTACTGTGCCATATATCGGCACGGCCACTCTCAAGCCAGGCATCATCCACGATACCATGGGTACTTACATGTGGATCGTTATCTGTAGGCCAGTACATGTGGCATTTGGTCATACAGCCACCGGTTGAATACGGATCGCCGGTAATTTCTCCCATTGGCCAGAAAAATGAGATACGGTCTTCAGACTGGTCACCATTGGGTTTTTCCCAGCTTCCGTTTGCAAATGACCAGGAGCCACCCCTGGTGAAACTTGCCGTTGAATCGGGCCAGGTAGCCAGCATGAAAATACGGTCAGTGTTATAAACAGCCTTTAAAGTAACCTGGATTTCACTGTCGAAAGCATGACAACCCGAACAGTTATTAATCTTGGACGGATCATTGGGAGGATTGGCTGTTTCGCCAAGTGGCACTACCAGTTCCGTTGCTTCTGCCCAGATATCATCCACAATCCCATCAACTACAGGGGCGGTTGCTACTTCCTGGCAAACCAGGTCACCAGCCAGGGTTTTTGTTCTCTCCATGGTTAACAAACTAAAAGAAAACAATAGCAGTGCCAACAAAACCAGCATAGAAATCAGGTAAATCTTTTTCATAGTTCTTTAGTTTCTGTTAATAAGATAAATGGTTAGAATATGATGTCGCTTACACGTAATGGTCTTCATATGTATGGATCAACAGAACCGGCCTGTAGTATTTGTTTCTAAAGTTAAAAAGAGGCCATAGAGCAGGCAATCGGGTTTTTATGGTATATTATCTACCATAAAACACGTAGGAAAGCTGGTTATAACTTGCTGTTATGAAAATCAAAGGTCGATAATCCCGTGCTGTGAGGCGTATTTTAAAAGGGAAAT
This sequence comes from Bacteroidales bacterium, assembly GCA_024763595.1. GTDB lineage: Bacteria > Bacteroidota > Bacteroidia > Bacteroidales. Next base: position 3,094 of record JANTFK010000116.1, read on the forward strand.
GACACTTTTTGCCTCCAGTTTTTGCATGATGTTCCTTCTGTGGGTTTCCACTGTACGGAGACTGATATTCAGTTCATCTGCAATTTCCTGGTTATGCTTCTCTTCTGCAATCTTTTTAATGATCTCAATCTCTCTGCGGGTGAGGTGAACCTGTTTTTCTGGAGCCGATCCATTGTCAATGACTGAATTGAGCAATTGTTGTGACAATTGATAATTCAGATAACGTTGCCCATTCAACACGGCTTCAATGGCAGCTACAAATTCATCTTTTTTCGAGTTCTTCAGGAGATAACCATTTCCCCCCGCCTTTAAAAAATGCACCACATATTCGTTTTCCTCATACTGGGTCAATGCGATGATTTTCGATTGAGAATTCTCCCTGCGGATGAGCCTGGTGGCATCAATGCCATTCAGTTCCGGCATGGCGATATCCATAAAAATAACGTCCGGCCGGAGTGTCAGCGCCTGCTCCACTGCTTCCTCTCCATTGAAGGCATGACCGGTAATCACCAGGTTTTCCACTGACTTAAGGATATCTTCGATCCCGTTGTGGATAATTTTGTGGTCGTCGGCGATCAGGATGCTAATTGTCTCCATGGTTTTTTCCTTTTCTGCACGGGATTTCAATGACAATTTCGGTTCCTGTGCCAGGGTTTGAATTAATTGAGAAATCGCCATCGAAAGCATTCACCCTTTCGGACATACTGATCAGTCCCAAACCTTCTGTTTCTTCCTTATGATGTATGATTCCAATATCAAAACCATTCCCGTTATCTTCCACCACCAGTACGATCATATCCTCCACCCTGTAGAGTTCGATGGTTGCCTCGGTTGCTCCGGAGTGTTTAATAATATTATTTACGGCTTCCTGGCAAATTCGGAAAATTGCTTTTTCAAGTTTTGCATCAATCCGTTCAGTGAACGCATAACTGTTAAAGATAAATTGTGTCCTGTGGAGCAAATTGATACGCTGAACCAGGTTTTCAATGGCCTCTACCAGGCCAAAGTCCTTCAACACACTGGGTGTCAGGTTCTGCGCAATACTTTTTGTTTCCTGAATGGCACTATTTACCTGCTTTTGCAACCGTTCGGCAAAAGCTGTATCGATGTCATGCTCCTGCTGTATCTTCTCTATGGAATAGGAAATACCGGTTAAGAGCTGACCCAAACCATCGTGCAGATCCCTGGCGATCCTCAGGCGCTCAAGTTCCTGGGTCTCATGAATAGCGATCATCCGCTCTTTTCTGAGCTTCTCCAGTTTCGCCTCATTCTCTTTCTCTTCCGTCAGATCGTGTCCAACCACCACCATTCCTTCAGGCTCCCCATTACTGTTTTTAAGCACCATCGCGGTCATATAAACAGGAATCTCATGACCATCCCTGTCCAGCATTACTGTTTTTTTTGCAATCCTCTTTGCAAGTTTATTGAGATCCATTTCCTCATTCTTCTCCGGACGCTCTGGTTTGGTCTCTTCCTTAAACAATATCCAAATCTCTTTGTCCGACAAGCCTGCCTTATCGTATTTAAGCATCCGGGTTGTTGCAGTATTGATGGATCTGATCCTGGCCCCGGCATCGGTAACCAGCAGGGCTCCGTAAAGATTATTCAGAATGTTGTTCAGGTATTTTTCCGAGAGGCTGGTTTTATTCAGCGCATCAAGCATGGCGTTGAATGAATCGGCCAATTGCATAAACTCATCTTTTGAATCTATCCGGACCTGCAAATTCCTGTCGCCTTCCCGGATCTTTTTCGTTGCATCCACCAGTTGTTCAATGGGACGGGTAAAACCCCTGATAAACCTGTAGCTTCCAATGGCAAGTAACAATATCAACAAGGTCCCGAAAACAACCACTGTAATGGTACCATGCACTTTTACTTTCCGGTTCATGTCCTCGTATTCACCGATCTCCTGCACAGTCTCATTGATGAGCGATTCCACCACAGGTATCAGATCAGCTGTCTGGCTGGTGATCTTATGCTGCAAATACCCGTTTTCAGGCTGCGCGTTTATCAGGAGTCTGACATTCTCTTGCACAGATCCGAAAAGCAACGCAATGTTTTCCCACGCTTTCTTTTGATGTACCGGGGATAATACCTCTTTACACTGCTTAAACTTATTATCTGCGTTGACGACGCAAGCCCTCAGATCTTCATAATTGACCGGGTAGTGGTTGTTCGTAATCATGATATTATCCAGTGCCCCTCTCATTTCCTGTAAGGCATTCAGCTCATGATTTTCCAGAATCAATTTATCTGAAAACCTGCTGAACAGACCAATGATCACCTGATTCCCTCCAAGCACAACCAGTACCAGAAAGATCATTACAACTGCACTTTTCGATAATTTTTTTCTCATGATCCTAATTATATGGGAAAATAAGAATAAAATCAGAAAGTTAGCCAAGAATCACTGGTTACTCAAATTCTTACGGCATCCAAAACAATGATATCCCTGTTTAGAATCAGCAGTTCAATTGAATTAACGTATCTTGAACAGATAAAATCTGAATGCAAAAGAGAGCAAGCATGAAAAGCACGAAAAAACAGCAGGTGGCGCTTGTATTATCGGGTGGAGGAGCCCGGGGCATCGCCCATATCGGTGTTATAGAGGAACTGGAAAAGAGGGGCTATGAGATCACTTCCATTGCCGGGACTTCCATGGGTGCCCTGATTGGAGGGGTATATGCTGCCGGCAGGCTGAACGCATTGAAGGAATGGTTATATACACTGGATAAAACCAGGGTGTTTCGCCTGGTTGATTTCACACTGAGCAAGCAGGGGCTCATTAAGGGAGAGAAGGTATTAAAGAAAATGAAAGATTACGTACCGGATATGCGCATTGAAGAGCTTGCCCTGCCCTATGCCGCGGTAGCGGTAGACATGATCAACAAAGAGGAGGTGGTTTTCCGTACGGGAAGCCTCTATCATGCCATCCGCGCATCCATTGCCATTCCAACGGTCCTGACCCCGGTGAAGGAAAAAAACCGGCTTCTGGTGGATGGAGGGGTGCTTAACAACATTCCCATGGCACACGTCCGGCGCCGGAAAGGGGACAAGCTGATCGCTGTGTATGTGAATGCAAATATTCCAGTAATCAGGCCGGCAATGACCAACGAAGAAAAGAAAAAGCAGACACTGTATAATCATAAAATAAGGGAATTCTACAGTCACATCCGCCGGACGTCCTCATCGGCTGAAGAGCACCTTGGCTTATTCTCGCTGATTACAAAGACCTTTGACCTGATGACCATGCGTATGGCAGAGGACAAGATAAAGCTGTTTTCCCCTGAAGTATTGATCCAGGTCTCCCGGGAATCCTGTAATGTCTTTGACTTCTATAAGGCTGAGCAACAGGTGGAAGCCGGCAGGAGGGCTGCCATAGAGACCCTGGATGCCCTGCGGCATAAATAATCATTTTTTATGGCTCTGGTCTTTGAATAAGGTCATGTATGAGGTGTTTTATACTTCAATGAGAACTATGTAAATTTGAAGTGTAAGTTCGAAAGAGCATAAAATGTATATTCAACGTGAGATTGAAGGTGATATTATTAGAGGAGCGTCAGGTTTTCCCGTCCTTACAATCACAGGTCCTCGTCAATCAGGGAAAACTACCCTGATCAAACATTTATTTCCAGAGAAGAAATACATATCTCTTGAGAATCCGGACAATTATGAGATAGCAATTAATGATCCTCGTGGTTTCTTAAACCGGTACTTGGATGGTGTGATCCTTGATGAAGTACAAAGAGTGCCGGACTTGCTTTCGTATATTCAGGGGATAGTAGACGAATATAATATTCCCGGGATGTTCATTCTATCAGGAAGTCAGCAATTCAACCTCCTGAGTGGAATCACCCAGTCCCTGGCAGGTCGAACTGCAATCTATAAGTTGTTTCCATTTAGCATTTCTGAACTGGGATCGCGTAATGAATCAGACATTAATAGCATGCTCTACAAGGGATTCTATCCCCGTATCTGGGATATGGATCTTTCCCCTGGAAAGGTGTATGCCGATTATTTTGAAACCTATATAGAACGGGACCTGAGGCAGATTGTCAATATCAAGGATCCGGATAAATTCAGAAAATTCGTCAGGCTGTGTGCGGGAAGAGTGGGACAGTTATTCGTAGCCAGTCATCTGGCCAATGAACTGGGAGTTTCCGTACATACCATTAACTCATGGCTTTCTATTCTGGAAACGTCCTATATTGTATTTCAATTACCTCCCTTTCATGCGAATATCAACAAGCGTTTAACAAAAGCCCATAAACTCTATTTTTACGATATTGGCCTTGTTTGTAATTTGTTGAGAATCCAACAGCCTGATTTGTTGGAAAACCATCCATTGAGAGGCTCCATATTTGAAAATCTTGTTATTGCGGATATTGTTAAATCCCGAAGGCATAGCGGTCTGATGGATAATTTCTTTTTCTATCGGGACAGTAACCAGAATGAAGTTGATCTGGTGATTGATGATCTGCAAACACTGGATGCAGTCGAGGTCAAGTCTTCCGAAACCTTCAATACAAGCCTCTTAAAAGGATTAAATCACTTCAGGAAAGTGTTTCCTGAAAAGACCGACAGAACAATTCTGTGTTCTGCTGTATCATATGAGATGTCCTTTAAGGAACACCAACTTGTTCATTTCAGGAATATCTCAAAGGCAATTAATCAGAAATAATTAGAAATATAAACGTTGAACATCGAAGAAATCCGCGAATACTGCATCTCCAAACCAGGAGTTACCGAAGGTTTGCCTTTTAACGACACCGCCCTGGTCTTTAAAGTGGCCGGAAAGATGTTTGCCGTGCTGGACCTGTCAGAGGATAGTAGGGGTATCAGCCTGAAGTGCGATCCTGAACTGGCCATTGAACTGCGGGAACAGCACCCGGAAGTGACTCCGGCCTGGCACTTTAACAAACATAATTGGAACGGTGTGGATCCTACCGGAAGCGTACCCGCAGAGAAGATCAAGGAATGGATCGACCACTCCTATGAGCTTGTGGTGAAGGGACTCAAGAGGGCAGACCGGGAGGCACTTGAGGCAGAGAACTCTTAAAATATCAGCCTGGTGCTGTAGGAAAGTAAGGCCTGAATGTTAAAGGTTGTTAAAATGCACCCCCAACATTTTTAAATTAGAATCCGTCTTTATTACTTTTGCACCAGTCAGGACCAGCCGGTCCGGAGTATGGTTCCCATTCTTGTTCAAAGGGAACACAACCATAAATACTGAGGAAAATGGATATCAGAATTGAAAATCTGACAAAAAAGTATGGTGGTCAAAGGGCTGTGGACGACATTTCCTTTGAAGTGAAAACCGGTGAGATTGTCGGTTTTCTGGGCCCCAACGGTGCGGGTAAAACTACAACCATGCGGATGATTACCAATTTCATTGCTCCTTCGGATGGGAGCATAATCATAGATGGCAGGAAAATGGA
>JANTFK010000117.1 GCA_024763595.1 Bacteroidales bacterium
AACCATATGACGTCTTTCCCAAACTGGCCCAGTGTTGCACCGGTTGTCAGTTCAGCTGTCAGGAAAAGGATCAGGTTCTTTCCGGCAATGATCAGCAGGTATACTGCTCCCTGGATGGTAATGCTCCTGAGATTCTCTTTGCCATAAGCTACAGCGTTGAACATGAGTCCGCCCACAATAGGCAGGATTACAATATTGATGATGCTGAGCATCATACCCCAGAAGTCAATGGGTACAAACTGTCCGGCCAGCAGTTTCATCAGCGAAGGTGTGATGAGAGGCGCAAGCATGGTGGCTACTGCCGTAAGGGTTACAGAAAGGGCCAGGTTGGCCCTGGCAATGAATGACATGACATTGGAAGCCAGACCACTGGGTGAGGTTCCCACCAGAATGATCCCGGCGGCCACCTCAGGAGGGAACCCGAAAGTAGTGGCAATGGTAAAGCCAATGACCGGCATGATGGTGAACTGACATGCCAGTCCCAGCAAAACACCTTTTGGCATCCTGACCACTCCTGCAAAATCCCGGAAACTCATTTGCGACCCCATGCCAAACATAATGACCTGGAGCAGCGGAACGATGGTGGCTTTTAATTCAAATGTTCCCCATTTGATGAACAAACCAGGATAAAACATGGAGATGGTTACTGCGGCAAAAATCATAATGGTGTAGGAAAATCCTTTTGAGATGGGGTTTCCCCTTACACCAAAGGCGAGCAAAACAAAGAAAGCGATCAAAAGGGGCCCCAGGAACATGGTTTTCCCGGATAGGTAGGCAAGGATGAAGAGAAGGGCGGCCAATGCGGCCAGACCCAGCAGGATCCTGAAAATTTTCTGGCGTTTCATGCGGATAAAAAAGGGAAGATATGAAGTTATTTAATAATTTGTATGGTTAAATGAAAAGTTTGTGCTTATGAATACTGACAGAAGTCGCAGGGATTTCCTGAAAAAGGCAGCTCTGGGCGGACTGGGATTGGGAGTGGTTATGCACACTTCCCTGGAGGAACAGGTTGCTTGTCTGACACAGCGGGTGAACCGCCATTCGGCTCCTTCTGACCTGAAGATCACCGATATGAGGATAGCCCAGGTGGGCAATGTGCCCATCGTGAAGCTATTTACCAACCAGGATGTATACGGACTTGGCGATGTGCGGGATGGTGCCGATCAAAGGTATGCATTGATGTTGAAAAGCCGTATCCTGGATGAGAACCCCTGTAATGTGGAGCGACTTTTTAAAATCATCAGGCAATTCGGCGGGCATGGACGCCAGGGAGGTGGTGTTTCAGGTGTTGAGATGGCCTTGTGGGATCTGACCGGAAAAGTTTATGATGTACCCGTTTATCAGCTGCTTGGTGGTAAATACCGTGACCGGATCCGCATTTATGTGGACACTCCGGCGGTGAAGGATCCTATTCGTTTTGCCAGGAAGATGAAGGAGCGGGTTGATCAGGGATTTACCATCATGAAAATGGATATCGGGATCAGATTGATTAAGGATATTCCGGGAACCCTGACCAATATGGAGCCATATGGCGGTATGCAGGGCTGGAACGGGGAATACGGTTCCTATGGAATGACCATGCACCCGTTTACCAGGGTCCAGATTACCCAAAAAGGAATTGAAGAGATGGTTAAATATACGGCGGCCATGCGGGAGGAGGTTCCCTGGGAGGTGCCGGTAGCCATCGATCACCTGGGACATATGGGTCTGAACAGCATGATCAGACTGGGTCGGGCATTCGAACCTTATAACATTGCCTGGCTCGAAGACCTGATTCCCTGGCAGTATGCTGACCAGTGGAGGGAGCTATCCCGTTCCATCAATGTGCCTACCCTTACAGGTGAGGATATATACCTGAAAGAGGGATTCCGTGAACTGGTCGAAAAGCGTGCCGTGGACATGATACATCCTGATCCTGTTTCTGCGGGGGGATACCTGGAAACAAAACGTATTGGCGATTTTGCAGAGGAGCATGGTATTGCCATGGCACTGCATCACGCCTCCTCTCCCGTATCCTTTATGGGGTGCGTACATGTGGCGGCGGCAACCGGGAACTTCGTTGCACTGGAACATCATTCAGTGGATAATCCCTGGTGGGAGCAACTGATAACCGGACCGGAAAAACCGCTGGTCAGGAACGGGTATGTGGAGGTGCCCGGCGGACCCGGTGTTGGCGTAGAGCTGAATGAAGAGGCGGTCAGGGAACATCTCCGCCAGGATGAAGAATTGTTTGCCCCTACAGAGGAATGGAACAAAAGACGCTCGTGGGACAGGCAATGGAGCTAAAGCAGCATCATTTTATTTTAATCCAGTTCCCTGTGCCAGAGTGTAACCTGGATGTTGTGGCTCTCATGCAGATGTCTGGCCAGCCGTTCTGCAAAGTAGACCGACCGGTGCTGTCCCCCGGTACAACCGAAGCTTACCATCAGGTGGGAGAAATTCCGCTCTTCGTATTTGTCAATTGACATATCCAACAGGGAGAAAGTGTTGCTCAGGAACTCGGCCACATCGTCCTGCTGATTCAGAAAATCGATCACGGCCTTATCCTTACCAGTCAGGCTTTTGTACATCTCTACTCTGCCGGGGTTGGTAATCACCCGGCAATCGAAAACATACCCCCCGCCATGTCCGTGGGGATCATTTGGAATACCGTGTTTGTAACTGAAACTGTTGATGGAGACAGTAAGGGTTGATTTCCGGCCCGCTTTATGCTTGAATCTTTTCAGTTTGGGGGCCGTAAGCAGGGTTTCGTATACCTTCAGCAGGGTTGGGATCTCAATGGGGAACTCCACATGCTGAAGGATCCATTTAATGTCATTCAGGGCATAAGGAATACTTTGCAGAAAATTGATTTTTTTTTCATAAAATCCCCTGAATCCGTAGGCTCCCATGGCCTGCATAATCCGGATCACCACATAGGCGTAATAGGATTCCCGGAACCCTTCCCTGTTCACCGAAGGATAGTTCTTCAGGTTCCCGATATAGTATTCCAGCAGTTCTTCTCTTACGGCGGGAGGAATATCTGCTTTGGAATCAAACAGCAGGGAGGCCACATCATATTGAAGTGCACCCTTTCTGCCACCCTGGTAATCGATAAAGCAGGGTTTATTATCCCGCAGCATCACATTACTGGATTGAAAATCCCGGTAGAGAAAGTAATCCGTATCCTGAGCAAGCAGGTATTCAATGAGTGTAATGAAGTCATTTTCGAGCAACTGTTCATTGAAGGGGATACCTGCCAGTTTGAGAAAATAATATTTGAAATAGCTCAGGTCCCACTGCATACTCTGCCTGTCAAAACTGGAACGGGGATAGCAAACCGTATAATCGAGACCTTCCCTGCCGTTGATCTGGAATTTCTGAAGCTCTGAGAGGGCCTTTTTATATACCTCTATCAAATCAGGAGGGAAGCTGCCATTGTCGCGCACCTTTAACATGTAATCAAACAGGGTTAAATCACCCAGGTCTTCCTGCAGGTAGGCATTGTTATCCAGATCCACCAGGTAAATTTCGGGGACGGCCAGCGCTTTGGAACGGAAATGACGGCTGAAGGCAATAAAAGCCTCATTTTCCTCCCTGTCGAGGTTAATGGCCCCGATTACGGTATTTTCTGACCCGGTGATCCGGTAATACTCTCTTGGGGAACCTGAGGCCGGTAACCTGTTGATAGATATGATATTCTCTCCGCTCCACCTGTGAAACAGGTCATTCAGCAGTTCTAGTCTGGTCTGGCTCATGTCTGCATCCCTCTTCTCGATGTTTTTCGCTGCGATCCAAAGGTATTCATTTCTTTGTTGCAGTCTCCATCAGCTTTTTAACAGGTTTTCTCATCTCTCTTTTCTTGGTGTTGAAACTGTACAATTCGGTAGAACAAATAGTTCAAAAAGAAGGATTTGCACGCAAAGCTGCCTCTGTACAAGTTACGCTTTATGCAGAATCATTACAAAAAAATGAAAGCTGTAATAGTTGTTTGGCACAAACTGAATGATTTACTATCTTGACCAGCTTAAATTTTACCACAAAACTACTGTACGATTTTAAACTGAATATCAACTTTTAAACAAAGATTACCAATGGAAAAGAGTGAGATTTTATCACGTGTGAAAGAAGTGGTCGGCCAGGTGCTCTCCATGGATGTTTCTGAGATAACGGATGAGGCAAATTTCATATTTGACCTGGGAGCGGATTCTATGCAGAGTGTTGAACTGGTTGCAGGATTTGAAGAGGAATTTGACGTTGAACTGGACCAGGATAAAGCCCTTGAGGTACAGACAATTAACGATGCTGCAAATTTCGTAGCTGAATACGTTTAATACCGGGTGGATATGGATGAATTGCAAAAACTTCGACAGCAAAACATGGAAACGCTCTTCCACCCGAAGTCGGTGGCTGTAGTAGGGACCAACAAAGTGAAAGGAACCGTTCCCCACGACATTCTGGACAATATTCTGAAAACAGATTTTGAAGGAGTGGTTTACCCTGTGAGTCCCAGGGAAAAAAGTATCAAAGGGATCAAAGCTTATAAGTATGTTGTGGATGTCCCTGATGATATCGACCTGGCGATCCTTGTATTTCCCAGTTCAGTGTGTCACATGGCGCTTGAGCAATGCGGACAAAAAGGCATCAAAGCGGCTATTATTATCTCGGCAGGCTATAAGGAAGTTGGGGAGGCAGGACTGGCACGGGAGAAGCAGCTCATAGAGATTGCCCGCAAATATAATATGTCATTTATAGGTCCCAATTGCCTGGGTGTTATCAATACGGATTCCCGGATCAATCTGAACGCTTCTTTTGCCCGGGAGATGCCCGAAACGGGCAACATCGGATTTCTCTCTCAGAGTGGGGCACTCTGTACAGCGGTGCTGGATTATGCCATTGCCAAACACATTGGTTTCTCAAAATTTATCAGTTTTGGAAATAAGGCAGATATCAGTGAGATCGACCTGCTTTATTATTTGATGGAGGATGAAGCAACAAAGGTTATTCTCATGTACCTGGAGGAGGTCTCAGACGGACGGGCTTTGATGCAGGCGGCGAGGGATGTGATCGAAAAAAGCGGGAAGCCTGTGCTGGTTATCAAATCGGGCCGGACCGACGAAGGAGCTTCTGCAGCTGCCTCTCATACGGGATCCCTGACCGGAAAAGATGAGATTTGTGATGCAGCTTTTGAACAGGCAGGGATCATCCGGTGCAATAATCTGGAAGAGATGTTTAACAAAGCAATTGCATTTGCATATCAACCTCCTCCTGTGGCAGAAAAGGTAGCCATTATTACCAATGCCGGAGGTCCGGGTGTGCTGACCACAGATGCGGCCATTTCAAACGGACTCAGGCTGGCCAGATTTTCAGAGGAGACGACGAAAATACTGAAGAGTGCACTTCCTGCCACGGCCAATATCAATAATCCTGTGGATGTGATCGGGGATGCCAGAGCCGATCGTTATACTGCAGCTATCCAGGCTGCCTTTGAGGATGATGATGTGGATGGTGTTTTTGTAATCCTGACCCCTCAGTCCATGACGGATATAGATACCATAGCCACGGAGGTCACCAAGATTGCTGAAGGGCAGACCAAGCCTATTTATGCCTCTTTTATGGGAGCCAGGGATGTGGCTTCAGGGGTCAATATCCTGCAAAAACACAAGATTCCCCATTACACCCTGCCGGAATCCATGTGTATATCATTTCGTACTGTGCATCACTTCCATTCCAGCCTGAAGCAAAAGCGTGCCGGGGTGCCCACCATGGACCGCATTCAGGCTGAGCTGGCCAAAGGATTGATGGATAAAGCTTTATCTAATGGAAGAGAATATATACCCGAGGTAGAAACCATTGAAATACTGAAAGCTTACGGATTGCCGGCACCGCAGGGAAAACTTGCTACATCTGTGGAGGAGGCAGTGGAGGTAGCGGAACAGATAGGATATCCGGTAGTGATGAAAGTGGTCTCGGATCAGATCATTCATAAATCAGAGGTCAAAGGTGTGGAGTTAAGCATCAAATCGGCTGAAGATGTGAAAGCTGCCTATCAGCGGATTCATGAGAATGCAACTGCCAGGATGCCGGAAGCCACCATCAAAGGCATCTATGTAATAAAAATGATCTCCGGATCTGAAGAGATCATCCTGGGCATTAAACGGGACCCGTCCTTCGGGCCGGTTCTGATGTTTGGACTGGGAGGGATCTTTGTGGAGGTTTTCAAGGATGTCAGCTTTGGTGTGGCACCGCTTACACTGGAGGAAGCACACGATATGATTAAGAAGACCCGTGCCTACAAGATCCTGAAAGGAATCAGGGGACTGGCTCCGAGGGATATTGATGCCATAGCAGAGGCCCTGCTCAGACTGGGGCAACTGGCTCTGGATTATCCGCAGATCGAGGAGCTGGATATCAATCCCATGTTTGTGCTTGATGAGGGTCAGGGTAGTGTCATAGGAGATGCCAGAATGATTTTAAATAAAACTTTATAAAACAACATTAAACAAAATTTAAGTTATGAGAATTGTAATTAAAGACACCAGAAGTGAAACCGGAAAATGGGTTGCTGATTATATTATTGGAAAAATTAAAGCTTTCGGCCCCACTGCGGAGAAGCCATTCGTAATGGGCCTGCCCACCGGATCATCCCCATTACCCGTATATGAGGAGTGGGTAAGAATGTATAAAGCAGGAGAGATCTCATTTAAGAATGTGGTTACATTCAATATGGATGAATATGTAGGTATTCCTGAAGATCACTCGGAGAGCTATCATTCGTTCATGTATGAGAATCTTTTCAATCATATAGATATTCCCAAAGAGAATATCAATATCCTGGATGGGAACGGAGCCGACCTGGAAAAGGTTTGCAGGGATTATGAGGCGAAGATAAAGAACTATGGCGGTATTAAGCTGTTCCTGGGAGGGATCGGTCCGGATGGTCATATTGCCTTTAACGAACCCGGATCTTCACTGGTCTCCAGGACCAGGGTAAAAACCCTGAGCTATGATACCATCTTGGCCAATTCCAGATTTTTTGACAATGATATGTCCAAGGTGCCGACACAGGCCCTTACCGTAGGTGTAGGAACCGTAATGGATGCCGAAGAGGTGGTGATCATTATCACCGGTTATAACAAGGCCAGGGCTGTCAGAGAGGTTATCGAAGGGGGCGTTAGTCACATGTGGACCGTATCCATGTTACAGTTGCACGAGCATGCCATCATTGCCTGTGATGAACCTGCAACCATGGAATTGCAAATGGAGAGTGTCAAGTACTTCAAGGACATTGAGGAGATAGCCCATTCCAATATTCCGCAAAGACCTGAATCATGAGTCACAGGTCTTTAACAAATACAGAAATAACAGCCCTACAGAATCAGGGCTGTTTTTCTTCCGACTGGTCTGCTATCAGCGTACCGGCTGATTTTTCAACCGAATCAGTTCACGGTGTACGTTTTGAGGGCAAAGTTGTACTGGGGAGCCTGGGTGGACAGCTGGTAACCGGAGATGGAGAAACGCGCGTTTCAGGGCTCTGTAATTGTAAAATAGAGCGTTGTACAATCGGTAACAATGCCCTGATAGAGAACGTTTCACTGCTCCGGAACTATGATGTGGGTGAAGGGGTTGTTATCGAGAATGTAAATACCCTGGCGGTAAACGGTACTACTTCTTTTGGCAACGGGTTTGAAATTGATGTGTTGAATGAAGGAGGAGGGAGAGAACTTCCGATCTTTGATAAGCTGAATGCCCAGCTTGCCTATATGATGGTGAGTTACCGGCATGATGCTGCATTTATGAAGGCCATGAACAAAATGGTTGAGGATTATGCGGCGAAAAAGCGTTCGAAGAGGGGTGTCATCGGAACAGGTGCAGTGATCAGAAATACCGCTTCTATTTATAATGTGGAAATCGGGGCATATGCCTCAATTGCAGGTGCATCCCTGTTACAGAACGGAACTATTGTAAGCAACCGGCATGCGCCGGCTTCCATTGGAGAAAATGTGATTGCCAGGAACTTCATTATACTTTCCGGTTCCCGTGTGGATAGCGGAGCACTGCTGGACAAAAGTTTCATCGGTCAGGGGGTGGAAATGGGGAAGCAGTTCTCTGCTGAGAACAGTCTCTTCTTTGCCAACTCGGAAGCATTTCATGGCGAGGCGGTAAGCATTTTTGCCGGGCCCTATACGGTTACCCATCATAAATCCACGCTGCTGATAGCAGGTATGTTCTCTTTTTATAATGCAGGTAGCGGAACCAACCAGAGCAATCATATGTATAAGCTTGGCCCGGTTCACCAGGGTATCGTGGAACGTGGCTCGAAAACCGGTTCATTTGCCTATCTGTTATGGCCCTGCCGTGTGGGAGCCTATTCTGTGGTAATGGGAAAAAACCTGGCCAATTTCGATACCAGCGAATTCCCCTTTTCCTATATCAATGTGGACAAAGAAAAAAGTACGCTCACCCCGGGTATGAATCTGTTTACTGTGGGAACCCGGCGCGATTATGAGAAATGGCCACAGCGGGATAA